>JAGABK010000128.1 GCA_017614625.1 Spirochaetales bacterium | reverse complement strand
TACCATTCCGCCACTCCGGCTTGTCGAATGACTGAATTAAAGTATCATAGCCGTATTTGAGTGTCAATCGGAATGCCGGGGATCGGGCTGTGAAGGGTGTTCTGTCTTAAGCGGCTGCCTCCTGTTTCTTCTGTCTGTTCCAGAGTTTGTCCGTGTACTTGAACAGCATCGGGTAGACTCCGACGATGAGGAAGATCACCATGGCGTAGCGGATTGTCCTGATGGCCATGGCAAGGAAATCTCCGGCATCCAGCACCGCTTTCGGGAACGGCATCTTGAACACGGTGTTCAGGCCGAAATAGAGTGCGGCGCCACCGATCGTGCGCAGGATGCAGCGAAGGATGTTGTCGGTGTTCTCGAAGTTGACGAACTTCTGCTCGAACGGCTCTGCAAGGACGAATCCGATGAGCATTCCCATGGATGAGAAGTAGTCGTTGCTCTTGCAATAGAAGAAGCCCGGAACCGTCAAGAGAATCAGAACGAGGTTGAACAGCCAGCTCTCCTTGATCACCTTGCGGAGCCAGGTGACGATCACGATGATCAGAACGCCAAGGACCCAGCCGCAGAGTACGTCGGTGGGGAAGTGCGCGCCGACGAAAACGCGGGAGAAACCTACCAGAATCGGCAGTACGATGGCCAGGACCCAGAGCCATCTTTTGTTCTTCTCGTGCCAGGCGAGCGATCCGTAGACGGTCACGGCACCGGACGAATGTCCGCTGGGGAAGGAATAACCCTGGGCGGCGACGTCATAAGCGTCGGCACTGCTGTCCACGAGGCGCAGGAGCTTCACGTTGTATCCTTCAACGAAGTAGGGGCGGAGCCTAAGGACCACGTTCTTGACCATGGGGTTCCAGATGTTGACCATGAGGATGTTCACGCCGACATATTTGCCGAACTCCTTGTTCAGACCCCAATAGAGGAATCCCATGATGGCGACCATCACCATCTGCTCTCCCAGCGCGGAAAGGTTGGAAAGTACCGTGAAGACGAAACCGCTGTTGCTGATGTGGGCCTGAAGCCATTCCATCAGCCTCATCTCCCAGCCGAAATAGAAAATCAATCCTGCAGCCTCCATAAGAGAAGAGACCTCCTTCTGATGCAGTTTGTAATGTTTACTAATTAATTATGTCCTACGGCCGCGCAATTCGCAATCGCAATATCAGAAATCGCTCTCCAGCTCGAAGCGCATCCTTTCCCCGGTGACAGGGTGGGTGAATTCAAGCACGCGGGCCTGGAGCATGAGGCGGGAGATTTCTCCTTCAGGGGCTTTGCCGTAGAGGGCGTCGCCCAGGATGGGGCAGTGCAGGCCCGATGCGCAGTGGACGCGCAGCTGATGCGTCCGTCCGGTCTGCGGAACCAGGCGCAACCGGGAGACCTTCATGCCGAAGCGGTTCTCTATCGAGAGGCGCTGCCATTCGGTCACGGCGCTCTTTCCCTGTTCGAAATCGACTATCTGGTGCGGCCTGTTGTCCACGTCCAGCCTTATGGGAAGCTCGATCCATCCTTCGGTCTGCAGGACCATTCCTTCGACCAGCGCCTCGTATTCCTTATGGACCCTGCGGTTCTCGAAGTCAGAGGACAGGCGGTCATGGGCCTCTTTTGTCAGCCCGAGGACCATTAGGCCGCTTGTGGCCTGGTCCAGGCGGTGGATGCACGGCTGGTCTATGCAGCCCGGATAGAGCGCCCGGACACGGGAGGCGATGCAGTCCTGTTTGTCATCTCCCTTGCCCTCGATGCTGAGCATACCGGAGGGCTTGTCCACCACGACTATGTCCTTGTCCTGATAGAGCACGTCGAGGCCGATGATATGGGGAAGCAGGGGCCTGCAGCGGCTGTCGCAGGGGTTGCAGAAGCTCTTGTGCTCCTGTGTTCCGCTGCCGTAGAAGAACTCGCAGAGCGACAGAGGTTTCTTTCCCAGAGAGTAAGCATGGCTCAGAAGGCGCGGGGCACAACAATCGCCTGTTCCGGAAGGTGCATCGGGAAAAACATCGGATAGTATGCGTATTGAGCCATCGAAACAGTGGAAGCGGTAGAGGCTTCGCAGCTCCTCCCAGCACCTGCGGGAGAGGGCCCTGTGGTCCGGAACGCTTTTGATCATGTAGTCGTATTTCCCAAGGACCTGCCGGTATTCCTCGACATCGAACGCGGGAGGCACGAAGCCGGGGACCTCGTAGCGGCCGTCCCATGTTCCGGAGAAGGCCCTGAGTACCGTTCCGTCGGTGCATACGAGGACGCCGAACATCCTTCCGTGTCCGTTTTCCATGAGTTCGGCGTGATAGGGTCCGCCGTCAAGCTCCGCCATGAGATCGAGACAGCGCGACGCGGCCGGTGCGGCCGGCAGAACCGCGTTCATGCAGGTATCCTCCGCATCCTATTATCTTGAAGTACTGTCAAATTTCAAGATATAGTTGTGCTGTTATGGGAAAACGGATACTTGTCCACTGCTGCTGCGGGCCCTGCGCCACGAGCAGCATCCAGCGGCTGATCGACGAAGGATACGAGCCTGTCCTCTGCTACGGCAACAGCAACATCTGGCCCGAAGAGGAGAACGAGAAGCGTTATCAGAACCTTCTCACCGTAGCCCGTTACTTCGGAGGTCTTCAGGTGGTCCGTCAGACCTATGACCATGAAAGCTGGCTTGAGTTCATAAAAGGCCTTGAGAGCGAGCCCGAAGGCGGCGCCAGGTGCACCAGGTGCTTCGAGTTCAACCTCAGGGCGGCCTGCGATGAGGCAAGGCGTCTGGGCATAGAATGCTTCACGACGACCCTCACCGTGAGCCGGTTCAAGAACAGCGCCCGGATCTTCGAGGTCGGTTCGGCTTTCGAAGGATTCGAGAAGATCGATTTCAAGAAGAAGGACGGATTCGCAAGAAGCTGCGCTATGGCTGCCGAGCTGGGACTTTACCGCCAGCAGTACTGCGGCTGCGAGTTCTCCGTTGCAGAGGGGGTTCCTGATGCCTAACGTACAGCAGAAGAAGTTCAACGCGGGCGCTCTTGTGGCGCTGGCTTTCATCGCGGCCATGGTCGGAGTCTATTTCATCCCAATCAATTTCTGGTTCAGGATCGGAATCGATTTCCTTCTCGTCGCGCTCTTCATCTTCATCCGCAGGGGCTACGGATACTTCTACCGCGCCGCCACGCTTTACAAGAACGGCAACTCGGAGAAGGTCTGGATCCTTATGGAGAAAGCCCTGAAGGTCGGTGTGGACAACGACAGGAAGGTCAGCATCGGATCCGCCTACGTGCAGGTCGGAGACCCGAAGAGGGGAATCGAGATCCTCGAGAAGGTCATGGCCGACCCCAAGGCGGGATCTTTCCGCAACACCGCCGCCGTCACCTGCTCCATGGGATACTGGAGGATAGGCGAGGTCGACAAGGCCATCGGCATCCTCGAGGAACTGCGCGAGAGCGGCTACAAGGACGACAACCTCTCCATCAACCTCGAGTCGTTCCTTCTTGCAAAGGGAGACCTGAAGAGGGCAAAGGAACTGATCACCGCCAGGAGAAAAGAGGGCGTTGAGAACAACGGCCTTCTGGACAACAGGGGCTGGTACTACATCCAGATGGGCAACTGGCCCAAGGCCAAGGAAGTCTACGACGAGCTCATCGACGACCGCACGGCCAAGTTCCCCGAGGCGTACCTTCACGGCGCACAGGTCAGCGTCCATTTCGGCGACACCGCCCAGGCCGTCGACAGACTCGGCTGGGGTATCTCCAAGCGCTTCTCCGAGATCTGCCTGACCAGAAAGGCCTATCTTGAGCAGCTTCTTTCCGGCATTTCCAATCCGAAGACCCGCGAGGCCTTCTGCAAGGCCATGGACGAGGCCGCAGTGGACGTCTCCAACAGCAGACCCTTCCCGGGTTTCGACGATGTCGAGGAGTTCGATGAGGACGACCCCGAGGTCATGGTTCCCGGAACACAGGGCCTGAAGGCCTCCGACGAGGCCGATGACATCGACCGCAGCATAGATGACGACGACCGCGAACCCAACACGGACCTGGACGACGATGACGACGCCCTTGCCCAGCGCCTGGGCTACACAGAGCCTGCGGACGAGGAAATCCCCCACACAGAGTTGGACGAAGACGACGAGCGGGAGCCCAACACGGACCTGGACGACGAGGAATGAGACGGCTTCTGAAACTGGTCACAAGCCGGTTCTTCTGGACATTCGTATTCATATTCCTGCAGATAGGGTTCATCGCCATCGGTCTGACGTTCTTCCAGAACAAGTACGGGCTTGCGGCGATCAGTACCATCCTGGGAATAGTCATATCCGTCCTCATATTCATACGCAACGATGTTCCCGAGTACAAGCTCTCGTGGATCCTCCTGATCATGATCCTGCCGATCTTCGGCTGCAGCATGTACCTGATCTTCGGAAACAAGAAGAAGGGCATCGTCCAGCAGAAGAGGATGGACCGCTACCACGAGCTGACGTCCGAGCATGTCATCGACGCCTTCCCCAAGGCCCTGAGGCCCGAGGATGTCCTTTCGCCGGACGAGTGCCGCCTTTCGAACTACGTGAGCGGCCTTTCCGACAGCAGGGTCTATTCCAACACGAGTGTAGAGTACTACTCCCTGGGCGACGACTGCTTCCCGCGCATGGTCGAGGAGCTTGAGAAGGCCCGGCGCTTCATCTTCATGGAGTATTTCATCTACGAGAAGGGCCTTTTCTGGGACACCATCCTGGAGCTTCTCAAGCGCAAGGTCGCAGAGGGGGTAGATGTACTCCTGATGTACGACGACATGGGCAGCATAGGAACGCTTCCCAAGGGGTACTGGAAGGAGCTCCGGAGCTACGGCATCAAGGCCGTGGTATTCAATCCCGTAAGGCCCAGGCTGAATCCCAAGCTCAACTACCGCGACCACCGCAAGGTCTGCATCATCGACGGCGACGTGGCCATAAGCGGCGGTCTGAACATCGCCGACGAATACATCAACAGGAAGGTCCGCTTCGGCCACTGGAAGGACAACGGCTTCATCCTCAAGGGCGACGGAGTGTGGAACTACACCTTCATGTTCCTGCAGCTGTGGAGCTATTCGGCCCCGCCGGAGTTCCATGTCGATGACTTCACGCCCTACATGCCCACGCAGAGCGCGCCGAAGGACGGCTTCATCCAGAGCTTCGGAGACAGCCCGCTGGACGAGTACTCGGTGGCGGAGAACGCCTACATGAGCATGATTAACTCGGCCAAGAAGTATATATGGATAAGCACTCCGTATCTGGTCCTGGACAACGCCATGATCAACGCCGTGGGCATGGCAGCCCGAAGCGGCGTGGACGTTCGCATCATCACGCCGTCCATCCCGGACAAGAAGTCCGTGTACGCTCACACCAGGGCCAACTACAAGGTCCTTCTGGAAAACGGTGTCCGGATCTTCGAGTATGAGCCCGGTTTCATGCACTCCAAGATGTTCCTGAGCGACGACTGCCTCTCCATCGTGGGAACCACTAACATGGACTTCAGGTCCTTCTACCTGCACTTCGAAAGCGGAACGATCTTCTACGGCGGAAAGACCGTCGACGCAGTCAAGGACGATTTCCTCGCGACGTTCGAGGTCTGCAGGGAAGTGTCCTTCAAGGAGTACGAGTCAAGGCCCCTGGGGCAGAAGATACTGGCCCAGCTTTCGAAGATCGCCGCTCCCTTGCTCTGAGTTCAGTTTAGTAATATTTCTTGATTCCTCGATATAAGTATGTTACTATGTTCAGTAACACGGAGGCTCCCATGGCTGACAATCTTTCCGAAATCATCGATATCTTTTCCTCGACCACGGACAAGCGCGAGATGCGTCAGCTCTTCGAGGACGTCTTCACCGATGCCGAGAGGGAGGACATCGCCAAGCGCTGGTACATTTTCAAGGAGCTTTACAAGGGCACGCCGCAGAGGCGCATAGCCAGCGACATGGAGGTGAGCCTGTGCAAGATCACGCGCGGCTCAAAGACCCTCAAGAAGGACGACTCGATAATCAGACGTGTCCTCTCGGACATGTACGACGAGACACACATTTAATATAGAGAATCAGAAATCAAACAGCTTCGCCAGTTTCTCACGCGCCTTGTCCGCCTCGGACTTTCCCTTTGCATCGCCGGAGGGGGCTTTGTCCGAGAGCCTGAACCAGTCGCAGAAGTTGGATCTCTCCTTGTCCCACACGGGCTCGTCGACGGACTCCTTGCATCCGTAGTGGGAGGAGGGGCTGTAGAAGGCGCAGCAGACGCAGCTGTGCAGCATCTTGCCGCATGAGGGGCATTCTGCCGTGAAGGATACGGGCGTGGAGACCTCGGTGCCGCAGGAAGGACAGCGTGCCATCTTCAGATCCTGAGCCTGTCGCCGAAGGCGGCCATCTCGCCGTCATCGTACTTGTCGTGCTCCTGGAAGTGCCTGCGGCCATCGTCCTTGAAGCGGGGGATGACGTGGATGTGCAGGTGCGGGACTTCCTGGCCGGAGGCGGGGTCGTTGTTGATGATGACGTTCGAGCCCTCGCATCCGAGGACCTCGCGCTGGCGGGCGTCGATCTTCTTGGCCACGAGGATCATGTGCTGAAGGACATCGTCCGGACAGCTCTGCATGTTGGGCCAGCTTTCGCGGGCGATGACGAGGCTGTGGCCTTTCTTGACGGGGTT
>JAGABK010000127.1 GCA_017614625.1 Spirochaetales bacterium | reverse complement strand
GGTGACGGTCTCATGTACACCATGCCGCTTTCGAAGTCCACAGAGGTCCTGTACTACAACAAGACCTTTTTCGAGGCCAACGGCATCAAGGTTCCCACCACATGGGCTGAGATGGAACAGGTCTGCGCACAGATCAAGGCAATAGACCCCAACTCGATCCCCCTCGGATACGACTCCGAGTCCAACTGGTTCATCACCATGTGCGAGCAGTACAACAGCCCGTACACAAGCGCCACCGAGCCCCACTACCTGTTCAACAACGAGCAGAACGTCGCATTCGTCAAGACGTTCCGCGACTGGTACATGAAGGGTTATCTGACGACTCAGAAGCTCTACGGTGCATACACATCCGGTCTGTTCACCTCCACAAGCGGTGTAACAAGCTACATGTCCATCGGTTCATCCGCCGGTGCGACATACCAGAGACCTGCCAAGGGCGCCGACGGACAGTATCCGTTCGAAGTCGGAATCGCAACCATCCCGCAGGTTTCCGAGAGCAACAGGAAGGTCATCTCCCAGGGTCCCAGCCTCTGCATCTTCAACAAGAGCAACCCGCAGGAAGTCGTGGCCACATGGCTGTTCGTCAAGTACCTGACCACCACCGTCGAGTTCCAGGCTGAGTTCGCAATGGCATCCGGTTATGTCCCGGTCCTCAAGTCCGTCGCACAGAACGAAGTCTACAAGGAGTTCATCGACAGCGCTGACGGCGGCGACTATGTCGCAGCCCTTTCCGCAAAGGTCTGTCTCGAGCAGGAGAGCGCATACTACACATCACCGGCATTCAACGGATCCTCCACGGCCCGTGACGAGGTCGGTTCCCTCATCGCCAAGTGTCTCACCCTCACTGACGACAAGGCAATCCAGCAGGCTTTCGACAAGGCACTGCAGGAGTGTGAGTACCACAACTGATTCTGAAAGGGTCTGATATGCGGAAGACGATATTCACATTTGCGATTCTGTTCCTCTGCCTCTTCTGCCTGTCCGCCGCCGAGACGCGCGACTTCGCCTCCGAGGTGAAGCTCAACATGCGCTCGGAAACGGTAAAGCAGAAGGTCACCGTCCATGCGTTCGTGGACGGCGACACCACCCACTTCAACGTTCCGGAATCGGTCAGCGAGAACGGAATCCTGAAGGCCAGGTACATAGCCATCAACACGCCGGAATCCACCGGAAAGATCGAGGAGTGGGGCAAGAAGGCTTCCGCCTTCACCCGCGAGAAGCTTTCCAACGCGAGTTCGATCATCATCGAGTCGGACACCTCGGATTGGAACGTGGACTCCACGGGCGGGCGCTATCTGGTGTGGGTCTGGTACCGCAACAGCGAGAGCGAGGAATACCGCAACCTGAACATCGAGATCCTGCAGAACGGACTTGCGATTGCATCGTCCACGGCGAACAACCGCTACGGCAGCACTGCCATGGCGGCCCTGAACTACGCCAAGGAACAGAAGCTGAATGTCTATTCCGGACAGCAGGATCCCGACTTCTACTACGGGGACGCGGTCGAGCTCACTCTCAAGGAGCTCAGGCTGAACGTTGAGAAGTACAACGGGATCAAGGTCGCGTACGAGGGCGTGATCACCATGAACGACGGAGGTTCCGTCTACATGGAGGACTACGACCCGGAGACAGGCCTTTACTACGGAATCTCGGTCTTCTACGGCTACAACCTGCCGGGCAAGGGCCTGGACATCCTGTCGGTGGGAAACCGCTCCAGGATCGTGGGCACCGTGCAGTACTACGAGGCCGGCGGGACCTACCAGGTCGCAGGGCTCACCTACAAGCAGATGAAGCCCAAGGACCCGGGAAACATCCAGAAGGTCAGCGACGGACACCAGGGAGCCTACGTGCTCACCGACGCCGCGACGTTCACTTCCGGCAAGGTCACGGTTCTGTCTGCCGACGGGACTCCACAGGTCTTCGATTACGGTTATCTTGCCCTCAGCACCACAATCGAGATGCAGAATCTCAAGGTGAAGAGCATCAATACCACAAGTGATCCTACAAGTTCCTACTACGGCGCCATGACAATGAACTGTGAGGTCGACGGAGTGAAGGTCACCGTCAGGACAGCCGCCCTGGTGGATGAAAACAGGCAGATGATCACGAAGGACGCCTACCTGGGCAAGACGATCAACGTAAGGGGAGTCGTGGATTACTACAACGGCTCATATCAGATAAAGGTTCTGTCCGCCAAGGACATCACGATTATCAAATAAGGAAACGAAACATGAAGAAAACTATTATCATTCTTATTTCACTCATGCTCCTCGCCTCCATGCCCATCATGGCCATGGGACTTGCCGAGGACGCCAAGGCCGCAGGCTACAAGCTTCCCGGACAGGAAGCAGCCGCAGCTCCGGCTGTCGACTGGCTGAGCAACGCAGCCGACTACATCAAGGCCCTCTATGACAAGGGCACTCTCGAGAAGCCCGCTCCCAGGACTCCCGCCGACTACGAGGTCTTCGGACGCATGATCATCGGCGGTTCCGAGTTCACGATCGCATGGTCGACCGACACCGAGTACGTCAAGGCCGAGGTCAAGGACGAGAACACCGTTCTGATCAACATCGACGAAGCCGCTCCGGCGGAGATCGTCTACACCCTCACGGCAGTCATCTCCGACGCCGAGGGCAAGACAGCCACTGTCGCGATGCTGAAGACCCTCCCGCAGGGCTCCAACGATCCCGCTCCCGAGGAGATCGTCCTTGATGCATACAAGCTCGTCGACGGCGAGGCCATGACCAAGGAAGTCAGGCTCAGCGGTGTGGTCACATCCATCCCCACAGCCTACAGCGAGCAGTACGGCAACATCACCGTCTACATCCAGGTCGGAGCTCTTTCAGAGAACCTGATCCAGTGCTACAGACTCTCCGGCGAAGGCTGCGCAGCCCTCAAGGAAGGCGATGTCATCACGGTCCAGGGAAAGATCAAGAACTACACGGGCACCATCGAGTTCGACAAGCCGACC
>JAGABK010000126.1 GCA_017614625.1 Spirochaetales bacterium | reverse complement strand
TTTTCTGTTGTGTAGTTCTTCCTCTTGCATTCGGTGCACTGGAGGGCAATCTTCTCAACAGGACTCTTTTTCTTGTCTGCCATATCTCTATCTCCTTGCGGCCTAAGCCGTTATTTCCAAAAAGCCCCCGAGCGGATTTGAACCGCTGACCCCCACCTTACCATGGTGGTGCTCTACCGACTGAGCTACAAGGGCATAGTACGGGCACGTAAACGTGCAGAATGTAAGGTAGCAAAAAGCAAACACGTTTGTCAATAACCTGTTTTCTTTTTCATTTGGAAGATGTATTTACGCTCAATCCCAGACTGACCTGCAGGTCGCTTCCCAGGTCTCCGTGCCATCCCCTCACCCCGTCGAGCCAGGCGATGTCGACGAATGCCTTCACCGGAAGTCCCCAGAGGCTGGTCGAGTACTCCGCGCCGGCATTAATTATATAGAATAAATACGCCGGGTCGGACGGTGTCTTCAGCCGTTTGTCGGGTTCCTTGGAGTTGTCGTTCTCCGTATTGTGGGAGTCCGTCATGGTAAAACCGCCGCGCACCACGAGGCTGGCGTTGCCGTACAGCTTCAGGCCGTTTTCCATGCCGTATGAGACATCGGCCTTGGTGACTATGGCATCGCCGCCGTACTTGAATCCGATGTAGGTGAAGATGGGATAGCGGACATAGGGCCTGTTGGTGCTGTTGTTCGTCCAGATGATGAAGTCCACGTGGTTGCGCCTGTACATGGCGGGCGTGGTGTACGCGCCCTCAAGCGAGCCGTTGAGAATCCCCTGCTCCAGGATCCGCGTGAAGGAGACCCCGCCGGAGATTCCCCAGGCGGCGTCCTGCGTGTCTGCCTCGGTCGGGGCCGTGGCCTGGTCCAGGGCGAACTGGAAGAAGGTCCTGAGTCCGGGGACCGGGACATACTCGGCCTCCAGATGCGCTATGGCGTTCAGGAGGATCGAGTTGGTGTTGTTGTGGTAGATGGAAGCCGGGTTCAGCGTCTCCACATCCGGGACGTCGAACTTGTACATGACGTTCTCGCTCATGGCCAGCATGAGGTTCGGCAGCACCTGGACCGACAGCCTGTGCGCCGCGAAGACCCTTCTGAACTCCGCGGGATACAGGGCGGCCTGCTCGTTGGAGTACGTCTGTGCGGGTAGCATGAACGTGTAGTCGAAGGCGAACTTCTGTCCGAATACCTTCAGCGTGGCGTAGTTGTACGTGCTCACGTGGCCGTCGAAGATGAAGTTGCCTATCTTCGAGCTTCCCCAGCTCTTGCGCGCCCGGTAGATTCCGAACGAGGCGTTCTCCCATCCGAAGGTGAGGAAGGTCGTGCGCGGGACGTCGATCTCGATCTGGGTTATGGCCGGGAAGTTGAAAAGGAACTTCCTCGAGTAGACGTCGGACCTGGTGATTATCATCAGGTCCCCGTCCGATGCGGGAACGACGGCCCCCAGGCCGTACCAGCCCCCGGAATTCTCCAGGGCGAGGTCCTCCAGGGCCTCCGCCTCGTCCTTGTTGGTCGTTCTTCCCCAGCCGTAGCCCATCTCGCAGTATGTGTAGAACGCGCCCAGGCCGGCCTTGAGGTAAAGCGTGGCGAAGGGCTTCCTCTCGTTGAAGGAATAGTTCCACAGCTCGTCCGTGGCGTAGTTCTCGTTGGTGTGGAGATAGATCTCTGGCGAGAACTCGGCGCCGACCCTTATGTACTCGTTCTCATCTTCCCCTATCATTTCCGCGATCCGGTCGTAGAGGCCCTTCTGCTGCGCGTTCAGATCCGACGCGTCGAGCTTGGAAAGCTCGTTGGCGGCCTCCGAAGCCGTCCACGGCCTCGAGGCCGAAGGCTGCGTACGGCCGCAGGCGACGAAGAGGCTGTCCATCAGGTCGTAGACCGGATCCCCCAGGGGGAAGACCCTGCCGCCCGCATAGGCGGCCAGGGACAGGACGGACAGAGCTACGAGAACGAAGACGGCAAGGGCGCGGCGCATCGTGTTCCTCCGCAGGCTCAGTCAAGCCTGTAGGACAGAAGCAGCGTGATCTGGAAATCGGAAATGGAACCGTTGGCGGTCCTGTTTCCGGGATTCTTGATGCTGACGAAGTCCAGCTGGGCGCCCGCGGTGAAGCCCCAAGGCAGGTTGTAGGAGCCGTAGAGTCCTGCGACGACAGTCGTTGACGCTGCGTCCCTGAGGTCGGCCTCGTCATCGTTGTAGTTTGCGGTCTGGTGCGTCTCGGTGGGCGTGGTCTGGTTCATGGCCGTGGTGTTGTTGATCCTTGTCCAGACGGTGTACTTGTCATGCGTTCCATGCTTCATGTAGAAGAGGTTCACGCCTGCGTTCCATTTTCCGGGAACCGCGTAGTCGACGTTGAGGTTGCCCACAAGGGCGTCTCCGCCGTACTTGTAGCCCAGGAAGTCCAGGTTGTAGTTCTGGGTTCCGCCGCAGTCGGACATCTCGCGGATGGCGACCACGTAGTTGATTCCGTAGCGTCCGTTGGTCTGCTCCCTCGTGGTCTCGCCGGCCTGTGCGTCGCCGTCGCGCAGGTACAGGTACGGGGCGGTGATGGCGCCTTCGGCGTTGATCTTGAGGATTCCGCTTCCGGCTCCCGTGGTGTATGTGAGACCGGCCAGGTAACCCAGTCCGTTGGGCTCGGCTACATGTTCGGGAGTCGCGGTCTTGGGATTCTGCTCTCCGGGAAGGATGAACTCGTCAATGACCATCTGGCCGTAGACGTTCCATCCCCTGGCGAAGGTCCAGTCTGCTTCGAGCTCCAGGATGGAGTTCGTGTTGCTTCTGGTGTAGTTGTTGTGGTACAGGTAGGCCGGAGCGAAGGCGATCAGGTCGATCTTGTTGTCCTTGCTCATGTACATGACGCCCTCCGTGAGTGTCAGCGACAGGCTCGGTAGGATCTTCCACTCGAGGCGGTGGCCGATGAAGGCCGCGATTCCGTTCATGTACTGGCTCTGTCCGCTTCCGACGGCATTGGCGCCGTTGATCGAGTACTGCATCGCACCGTCGGCGTTGATAACCCTGTAGTACATCTGCGGGTGCGGGAACGCCGAGACGAGGAACGTGTACTTGAAGCTGCTGTCGAACGCGGTGAAGCGGGCCATGTTGTGGTACTTCAGATGGTCGCCTATGACGAAGTTGCCGGTGGTTCCGTTGCCCCAGCTCAGTCTGTCGCGGCCGATCTGCAGGGTCCAGTTCTCCCCTCCTGCGGACACGAAGGCCCTCAGCGGCATGTTGAAGTCAAGCTGCTTCATGTCGTTGGCAAGGAGGAACGGGGTGTTGGACCACAGGATGCTGTCTCCGAACTTCCTTTCCGTGCTGTCTCCGCTCTTCCAGTCCTTCGCAACGCCGATGGAAAGGTCGAAGTAGCCGTAGAAGTTCTTTCCGATGTGCTCGTCGGTGATGAAGTTCAGAAACGGCTTCTCGTTGGCCCATCCGCGGACCCAGTTGTCACGTCCCCGGAAGTACGGGCTGCTGTAGTTGGTGTTGATGTACAGCTCCTCATCTATCTCGAGGGCAGCCTTGAACACCGGCGCCTGCGCGTCCTTTCCGATGATCTCGCAGGCCGCGTCGTAAAGGGCCTTCGAAGCGCCCGAAAGGGACGCCGCATCGAAGACGTCAAGCATGGCGGCGAGCTCGGCTCCGCTCCAGGGTCCGGTGGTGGACGGCCTTGCATAGCCCTCCAGCACGTACAGGTCGTTGATGTATCCGTAGACCGGATCCGTCACGCCGTAGATCTTCTGGTAATTGTCCGTCCCGGACGATGCGGCGAAGACCGCAGCGCACAGAAAGAGGACAAACGCTGTCATTGTGATTTTCCTGATCATGTTTCACCCCTTTTGTTCTTGATCTATGTTTTTCCCTTATGTCTTTGTCAACCCACATTCACTGCATGCAGGATTTCCGGGAGAAGCTGCTTCTTCCTCGAAAGGACCCCCTGCATGTCGTAGACATGGTCGGAGATCACTATGTAGGGAAGCCTCTTCTCGTATTTGCTCTTGCTCGAAAGCAGGACGCTGTGCCCCTTGAGCACGTCGGTGACCATGAGCATGGCCCATCCGTATCCTCCGGCCTTAGCCATGGCGTCCAGCGCCTCCAGGTACTTGGCCGAATAGTCGTTCAGGTCGGTGAGGAACGGAACCTCGCACTGCCCCACTCCGATCTTGACTCCGTTCTGGCTGTAGGTCTTGAAGTCGGAGTTGATGACCGCATCAGGCTCGCGCTCGGACAGCGACGCGCTGTGGCTGAACAGCTCCTTTCCGAAGGCCATGATGTCCTGAACACCGCACATCGAGGCCAGCTGCTCTGCGCTGGTGGTGTCCACGGCAGTTGTCGTGGGCGACTTGAGGATCAGCGTGTCGCAGATGATTCCCGTCAGAAGGACCTTGGCGGTCAGGAAATCGGGAATCAGGCCGTTGCGCAGGTACAGCTGGTGCACGATCGTGCAGGTGCTTCCCAGCGGCTCGACATCGAAAAGGATGGGCGTGTTGGTCTTGGGGGCGTCGACCCTGTGGTGGTCGATGACCTCCAGGATGTTGGCCTCCTCAATGCCGCGGATGCTCTGCGAGGCCTCGTTGTGGTCCATGAGGATGACGTTGTACTCGGGCTTCTCGAGGAAGCACCTTCTTGTCACATAGCCGACCCACTCTTCCCCGTCGAAGACCGGAAGTCCTCTGAGGGAGGACGACGAGAGCATCTCCTTGGCGTCGTCGAACAGGTCGTTGATCTGCAGCCTTGCGCCCTGCTTGCCCATGATGCTGCGCACGCTTGATGTCATGCGGAGCCTCCTGAGCGTCTCGGCGGTGCCGAGCTTGGTGACATAGACCAGGCCGTTGAACGACGAGAAGTCGATGTCCTCAACGTCGGTGGTCGTCGTGATGATCAGGGCCGGTACCTGCATCTTGACCGCGTATTCTATATGGTCCCTGCGCATGCCCATGACGACCACGAAGCGGGAGTCGGGCCTGATGTAGGACTTGAACTCCTCCAGAGCGGCCGCTCCTGCGAGGAGACTTGCCTTGATGTCGTCGGACTGCCCCCTGTGGACGATCTTTCCGGGAAGGACGGAAGCTATGTTGCGCACCGACAGGTCGTAGACCGGAACCGCCGAGGAATTGTCCTTCAGGAACCAGCCCGTGATGTCGTCGACGCTCAGGAGCCCGAAGAACCGCCCCTTCTCCGTTACGGGAACGACGGACGGCTGCTTCATGCTGTAGACGTTGACCAGGTTGTATATGGGAGAATCGGCGTCTATCACGACATCCGGGCGGAGCATCACGTCGGAGACCCTGGGGTGGACGTCCCGCATGTAGGGCTGGGGCGTGAAGCCAATCGAATCGAGCTGCCGGGCAAGGCTCTCCGAAAGATGGCCGCAGATGACGGGCCTGTAGTCATGCGACGGATCCAGGATCTTCTTCAGCTGCGCGTATGCGTAGGCCGAGCACACGGTGTCCATGTCCGGGTTGCGGTGACCGGTGATGTAAACTTCCTTCATATCTGTAGTATTACCCAAAAAAGCACTTCCGTTCAACTTACTTCCGCTTCCGGGCCGCCCGCCGTTATTGAAAAAACGCCGTTTTTTCTGATATAATCAGTATTGCTTTTGTCAATTCCTTTCAATGAATGGAATAACAAAAGCATATTTTTCATGAAAAACAAGGATTTTCATAATGGCCCAGACCAAGACATCCAACAGTGAACATACAAGGATCTCGTACACCGCAAGTGCTATCGAGAAGGATTTCGCCGAGCACCTGAAATACACCCAGGACGCGGACGTGTTCCACACCACAATGCAGGGACGCTACGACGCCCTGGCCTACGCCATCCGCGACAGGATCATCCACCAGTGGGACATCTCCAGGAAGACCCAGCAGGCTGCCAAGGCCAAGCGCGTCTACTACCTCTCCCTCGAGTTCCTCATGGGAAGGGCCATGACCAACAACATCACCAACATGGGACTGACCGGCGAGGTCGCCAAGGCCCTGAAGGACCTTGGATACTCCTATGAGGACATCGCGGACGTCGAGCCCGACGCAGGACTGGGCAACGGAGGCCTGGGAAGACTTGCCGCATGCTTCCTCGATTCCATGGCGACATTGGAGATCCCCTCCTTCGGCTACGGAATCCGTTACAACTACGGAATCTTCCGCCAGGAGATCAGAAACGGATACCAGATGGAGCAGCCGGACAACTGGCTCCGCGACGGCAACCCGTGGGAGATCGCCAGGCCCGACCTGCGCTACACGGTCAACTTCGGCGGCAGGGTCGAGATGATCCACGAGAACGGACGCGACAACTACAAGTGGGTGGACACCGACAAGGTCGTGGGAATGGCCTACGACATGCCCATAATCGGCTACGGCGGAAAGACGGTCAACACGCTCAGGCTCTGGAGCGCCAAGGCCCTGGAGGAGTTCAGCTTCGAGGAGTTCAACGGAGGCGACTACGCCAAGGCGGTGCACAACAAGGTCAAGGCGGAGAACCTCAGCCAGGTCCTCTACCCCAACGACACCCAGTACATGGGCAAGGTCCTGCGCCTGAAGCAGCAGTACTTCTTCGTGGCCTGCTCCCTGGCGGACATCTTCAGACGTTTCAGAAGGTCCAGCAGCAACTGGAAGGAGCTTCCGAAGTTCGCGGCCATCCAGCTGAACGACACGCACCCGTCCATCGCCATCGCCGAGCTCATGAGACTCCTGGTGGACCAGGAAGGCCTGACCTGGGATGAGGCATGGGACATCACGCTGCAGTGCATGGGATACACGAACCACACCCTCATGCCGGAGGCCCTGGAGAAGTGGCCCGTCCCCATGATGCAGGAGATCCTTCCCAGACACATGCAGATCATCTACGAGATCAACGCCCGCTTCATCCAGAAGGCGGTGGCCTACTTCCCCATGGACGACGGCGCCATCTCGAAGGTCAGCATCATCGAGGAATCGGACCCCAAGAACGTGCGCATGGCCAACCTGGCCATCATAGGCAGCCACGCGGTCAACGGAGTGGCGCAGCTGCACACTGACCTCCTGAAGAACCAGATGTTCCCGGAGTTCAACCGCATCTATCCGGAGAAGTTCCAGAACAAGACCAACGGAATCACGCCCAGACGCTGGCTGCTCTCCTCCAACCCGAAGCTGGCCGACCTCATCACCGACGCCATAGGACCCGAGTGGATCACCAACGCCGACAAGCTCGCCGGCCTGAAGAAGTTCGCCGACGACGCGGCCTTCGCACGCAAGTTCGCGAAGATCAAGGCCGAGAACAAGGTCAGGGCCGCATCCTTCCTTAGGAAGGACTGCGGGATCATCCTGGATCCGGACACCATCTTCGACGTACAGGTAAAGAGGATCCACGAGTACAAGCGCCAGCTGCTGAACGCCTTCGACATCGTTCTGATCTACCTGCGCATGAAGAACGACAGCGCCTTCGCCCAGGCCTTCCCGCCCACCACGTTCCTGTTCGGCGGAAAGAGCGCCCCGGGCTATGCCAACGCCAAGCTCTCCATCAAGTTCATCAACTGCCTCTCCGCCATGGTCAACTCGGACGAGACCGTGAACAAGAAGCTCAAGGTGTTCTTCATGCCCAACTACAGGGTCACCATGGCCGAAAGCATCATCCCGGCCACGAACTTCAGCGAGCAGATCTCGACCGCAGGCCTCGAGGCCTCCGGAACCGGAAACATGAAGTTCATGCTCAACGGAGCGCTGACTATCGGAACCCTCGACGGAGCCAACGTGGAGATAGCCCAGGAAGCCGGCGACGAGAACGTGTTCATCTTCGGACACACCGAGGACCAGATCTCCCGCATGCGCGGATGCTACGACCCGTACGACTTCATCCTCAGGGACGAGGAGATCAAGGCGGCTGTGCAGCTCATCAGGTCCAACTTCTTCAACATCGGCGAGCCGCACGCCTTCGACAGCCTCTTCTCCGACATCTTCGACCGCGGCGACAGGTACTTCATCTTCGCCGACCTCAGGATGTACGCGGACAGGCACCAGGAGGCGCTGGAGCTCTACAGGGACAACTTCAAGGACTACAACCGCAAGGCCATCCTCAACGTGGCAGCAAGCGGGAAGTTCTCCTCCGACAGGACCATCCGCGAGTACGCCAACCAGATCTGGAACGTCGGAAGCTGCCCGGTGCCCCTCAATCCGGACATCGACACATCCATTGCGGATGCCAGAAAACGGTGAATTCTTGCCTGTTATTGCAGGTCTTGTAGGTATTGCAGGTCTTGCAGACCTTGCAGGTATTACAGGATCTTTGAAACCGGAATTCCAAGCACCGGGGCGAAGACCAGCGCCGGAAGGAAGTTGGCGGTCTTGAACTCCTTTATCCTCAGGAGTCCGAAGCCGATCATGAGCAGCAGCACCCCGCCTTCGGCCGACAGCTCGGCGATTCCAACCTCTCCCAGAAGAGGCTGCAGCCATCCGCCGGCAAGGGTGAAGAAGCCCTGGTAGACCAGGATGAAAAGGAATGAGAACATGACTCCGATTCCGTAGACGGATGCGAAAATCACCGCCATGCAGCCGTCCATGACCGACTTGATCAGGATTGTGGTCATCTCGCCGGTGGTTCCGGCCTGGATGGAGCCGACCACGCTCATGGCGCCGGAGCAGAACAGCACCGAAGCCGTAAGAAAGCCCTTGGCGAAGTTCTGGGTGCCCCCGCTCTTCGAGGCCTTGCCAAGCTTCTCACCCAGATTGTAGACGCGGTCCTCTATCTTCAGCAGATACCCTATCGCTCCTCCCAGAAGTAGCGCGACAAGAAGAACCAGGAAGTTGGATGACCCCAGCGCCATCTGGATGCCCATTACCAGGGTTATGAGTCCGCAGCAGGAGAACACGATCTCCTTGAAGCTGTCCTTGATGTGTCTCCCCACCAGAAGACCTATGATCGAACCGACAATTACGGTCGCGCAGTTAATCAATACGGCCAACATGGCTGAAAGTATAGAAAAAACGGGTACGTTTGGTCTAGAAGATGCTATAGTTGAGGCATGGACATAGTAATGCTTGCAGCCGGAACCTCATCCAGGATGGGGAGGACCAACAAGATGCTCCTGCCGTACAACGGGGAAACCCTGGTTGCACACTGCTGCCTCGAGGCGCTGAGATTCTTGGAAAGATACTCCGCGGAAAAGAACGAAAGCTGCACCCTGATAGTCGTCACCGGCTACAGGCGGCGCTCCGTGGGCAAGGCCCTGCTTCCGTGCAAGGAATTCATCGGAAGGACATCCGGAAAGCTTGAGATGCTCATAGTGGAGAACCGCAGCTACCGCAGCGGCCAGTTCCGCTCAACAAAGGTCGGCGTGTCCCAGGTCTCCGACGGCAGTCCGTTCTTCATTTCGCTGGCCGACATGCCTTATGTGACGGCGAGCCATTACGGAGAGCTCGCCCGTCTTCTCGGCACGCATGATGCTGTGCGCCCGTTCGTGGAAAGGAACGGAGAGAACGTTCCGGGACACCCCGTCCTCCATACCCATGCGCTGAAAGAAAGAATCCTGCGATGCCCCGACGATTGGACAGTCAGCAGGATTCTCAAGCAATGTGATGTTCTGGCGCCATCGTTCCCGGACAGCTCCTGGATTCAGGACATAGATTTTCCGGAAGACTACAGGCCTTCCGAAAGCTGAAACCGATTATCAGCCGATTGCAAAACTTGCCGCATAGGGTACAATGCGGTCAATCGCCTCTCTTTCCTCTGCCTTGAGATTCCTCAGATCAATATCGGTCTGAAGATTAAGGAAAAACCTTTCGGATACTCCGAAATACTTGCCGAGACGGAGAGAAGTGTCAACCGTTATCTTCCTTCTTCCATGAAGGATATCCTGTACTCTGGAAACGGGGACATCTATCGCCTTTGCCAGTTTGTATGCAGAGATATTCATTGGTATGAGGAATTCCTCGTTCAGAATCTCTCCTACCGATGGGGTCTTGATATAATCATTCATTCGCTTTCCTTCTCCCTGTCAATGATAGTCCACAATCTCTACGTCAAAGAAATCACCATCTGAAAACACGAAACAGATACGGTACTGGTCATTGATCCGTATGCTGTGCTGCCCCTCCCTATCTCCGTGCAATGCCTCGAGACGGTTGCCGGGAGGAACACGCAGATCCGAAAGAGCTCCGGCATTGTCAATCATGATCAGCTTTCTCAAGGCAACCTTCTGGATATCCCTGGGCAGTCTTGAGGAAGAAACCTGATTGAAAACCTTTTCGGTTTCTCTGTCTTCGAAGCTCTTTATCATCGGTCAATAGTATACCCGCATTGCGTGTACATGTCAAGCGGTCAAATGTCAGGACTTCCTTTCTATCTCAAGCTGCCCGTGCGGCGCGCTCAGGCGGATCGAATCCCCGTCGCTGAAGCGTCCGTGCAGCATGTCCACTGCAAGCGGGTTCTCGACCATGGTCTGGATGGCGCGCTTGATGGGCCTTGCTCCGTAGTCCGGGTCGAAACCGGCCTCGCTTATCATGTCTATGACGCTGTCGTCCCACTCGAGCTTCAGGTTCCTGTTGGAGAGCCTGTCGGCAAGGCGCTTCATCTGCAGCGACACGATTCCGGAGATCTGGGCCTTTCCGAGCCTGTTGAAGATGATTATCTCATCGATCCTGTTGATGAACTCGGGCTTGAACGCACCGCGGATGACCTCCATGACCGCCTCGTGGCCGGACTGCACGTCCGGAGCCTCCATGAGCTGGCGGCTTCCGAGGTTGCTCGTCATGATGATGATCGTGTTGGTGAAGTCCACCAGCCTTCCCTGCCCGTCGGT
>JAGABK010000125.1 GCA_017614625.1 Spirochaetales bacterium | reverse complement strand
CATTCCTCGGAATTCAATGCGACGTTGAGCAAAGCGGCGCTCCGCGGGGCGCAGGAACTCACGGGCGCCTATGCCGAGGCGGAAAAAGCCTTCGCGGTCCCCGGCGATCTGGCGAAGAAGATCGCGCACTTTCTGGAGGCGGTCGGCTACCTGCCCGGACTCCAGAAGATCTACAAGGACCTCGAGGACGCCGGAATCGAAGTGCTCTACGACGACAGGAAGGAGTCCGCCGGAGTCAAGTTCGCGGATGCCGACCTGATCGGAATCCCCATCAGGATCACGCTCGGAAACAGAAGCTACAAGGAAGGAAAGTGCGAGGTCAAGCTCAGAAGCAACGAAGAGGAAGTGCTGAGCTTCGATCTGGACAACCTCGCGGATGAGATAAAGACCCTCATTGCAAAGCTCGGTCAGAGGGTATGAGTTCAGGGCTTTGATAAAATATACGGGCTGCGGTTTTTCCGCAGCCCTCTTTTTTTCATTGAAATTCTTTTGTTTCTCAGAGCCTGACGTCGGCGCCTGCTGCGCGGTCCTTTTTCTTCTGCTTGTACATCTCGGCGTCGGCCAGCTTGATGATGTCCCAGATGGCGCCCTCGTTGTTGGACGTCACGTAGTCGGCGTAGCAGCCGCTCGAGCAGGAGAGCTTGTATTCGGACGAGGTGTTGGAGCCTTCGATTCCGATCATCAGACGGCGCATCATGGCGGACATGTCGACCTCGACGTCGCTGAACAGGATGTAGAACTCGTCTCCGCCGCTGCGGAACGCGATTCCGCGGTTCTCGAAGCAGGCCGTGAGGCAGTTGGCGAAGTCCTTGATCATCTGGTCTCCCACGGTGTGGCCGTAGGTGTCGTTCGTCTTCTTCAGGCCGTTCAGGTCGCAGACTATGCATCCGATCCTTATGAACGGCGCGGGGCTCTTGGAGATTTCGCTTATGTAGAACTCGAGGGCGCGCCTGTTGCCCAACCCCGTGAGGGGGTCTGTCCTTGCCATGGACAGATAGTCGCCGGCCTTCTTTCCCTCATCGACAAGCTTGAAGAGCTCGGTGATCAGTACGATGGACTGGAACATGACGAAGATCAGCAGCGATATCAGGAAGACAGGTGAAAGCCTGACCCTGTCCCCCAGGGAGAAGGCGATGACCTGGGAGATTCCGCCTGCGAGCAGGATGAGACAGCCCACTATCAGCATGGCCGAGGATCTGCCGGGATTTCTGTGGTACTCCGTGACGGCCTGGATGAACGCGACCACGGCGCAGCAGGCCACGACCACCTCGGAGAACAGGACCGACTGCGTGAAGCACATGACCTGCGTGAAATGCAGGACGTTGAGCAGCACGAAATCGAGGAACGACAGGATGAGGACCACGATGTCGGCCGCCCTGAGGACCCTGAAGGTGTTGTACATGTAGAGCGATATTGCTATGGGGACGATCAGGAAGCTCTCATAGGCTATGACCGCCAGAAGCGTGGTGCTGATTCCCAGAAGCTCGAAGAAGTTCAGGTTGGCAAGAAGCCAGACGGAGCAGACCAGGACGAAGATCAGCAGGTAGTAGTAGGACTTGACGACAAAGCCCCTCTTGCGGCCGACCGACATTATCAGGAAGACAATCAGGCACATGAAGAAGGAGGCCACGACGAATATGCCGGTAGGCAGGGAGTCGGCGAACGTGCGGAAGGTGATGTCGGACGCGCTGCC
The DNA here is from genome assembly GCA_017614625.1 of Spirochaetales bacterium. Lineage (GTDB taxonomy): Bacteria > Spirochaetota > Spirochaetia > Sphaerochaetales > Sphaerochaetaceae > UBA9732. The sequence goes on along the minus strand of JAGABK010000125.1, from coordinate 4,036 downwards.
GAAATAGAAGGTCTCGACGGTCAGTGGCAGCGAGGAGATGATATGGACCTCTATCTCCGAGGCCTCGCCGGGATAGACGTCCAGTTTCTGGCTGACCTCGTAGAAGCCGACGAAACGGCCGTTGCGCACGGCGTCGATGTCACCGAAGGTGGAAAGAAGGAATCCGTTCTGGTAGATTTCCACCGCGGCGTTGCGTACCTCGAAGTTCAGCGTGTCCCTGACGTTCTCGAAATCGTATATGAAGATGCGGCTCAGGACTATTTCGTTCACATCGAGCTTCTTCATGAACGAATCGAACTCCTCGATCTCTCCGTCGGGTTTGAGTTCGACCCATCCGTCTTCAAGGCTTGTTATGGTGCTTCCGGCCTTCGGTCCGATGACATCCATCCGGTAGCCGGCAAGGCCGGACAGCGCGGCGGCAATGGCGGCTACCACGGCTACAATGAAGACGGCGTTGGCGATGTGGGTCAGATACTTCCTTTCTTCCATCTGCATCAGTCTAGAGCATTTGCCCCGCCCCTGTCCATTGATTCGGCCCTTATTTCGGCAAAGGTCTTCCGTATAGAGTTCTCAAGAAGCTCCCGCTTCCCGTCCTCCCCGATGAAGGCGCTTTCCATGGCGTTCACGCTTATGCGCTCCATGTCGTCCAGACCCAGATTCCAGGTCGATGCCGCTATGCCCATCTCCTTGGAGAGGGTCGTGTTGCTCATGAGCCTGTTGTCCGTGCAGAGGCAGACGTTGAAGCCGTTCTGCAGGAAAAGGTTGAAGGGATGTTCCGCGAAGGACGCGACCGCACCGGTTCCGACGTTGCTCGAAAGGCACATCTCGAGCGTGATCCGTCTGTCCTTCACATACCGTGCGAGTTCTCCGGCCTCCAGAATCTCCGTTCCCCTGCAGACCAGGTCCTGCGCAAGCGAGGTGCCGTGGCCCAGGCGGTCTGCCTCGCAGGTCATCACGGCCTGGCGGATCGAATCGCAGCCGCAGGCCTCGCCCGCATGGATCGTCACCCTGGCCCCGCCCTTGTGCGCCAGGCGGAAGGCCTCCAGATGCACCTCGGGAGGATTGCCCTTCTCTCCGCCGGCTATGTCGAAGCCCACGACTCCCCTGCCCAGATACTTCACCGCCAGGGCGGCCATCTCAAGGCTGGTCTGCGGGCTCCGGTTCCTCATGGCGCAGATGATCAGTCCGTAATGCACGCCGGTGTCCTTCTTTCCCTGCTCAAGGCCCTTCAGGACGGCCTGCACTATCTCGTCGTACGTAAGGCCCTTCTCCGTGTGGAGCACGGGGGCGAACCTGATCTCGCCGTACACTATGTTCTGCTTCTTCCAGTCAAGGACAGCCTCGTAGGCTATGCGCTCCAGGGCCTCCTGCGTCTGCATGACGGCAGTGGTCACCGCGAAGGTCTCCAGATACAAAGGAAGGCTCTTGAGCATGCAGCCGCGCTCGAACCATGCGGCAAGGGCTTCCGGATCCCGGGCGGGAATGTCCGTTCCGTACTTTCCGGCAAGCTCGATTATCGTCCGAGGGCGCAGTCCGCCGTCCAGATGGTCGTGGAGCTCTACCTTGGGTATCCGTCCGATCGTATCAATGGATATCATGCTGTCCTTCCTCCGCGGGCAATCCGCAAGACAGCATTATAACCCGGCCGGACGCCGTGCGCAATTCTTTACAGTCCAGCCCCTTTCTGCGATAATTGCAGCAAAGAAGGCACGGCAATGACGAACAAGCAGAAAACCCTCAACAAGAAACTCCTTGCGGCGGCGATTTCATCGGCGAAGGCGAACGACATACACATGCTGGTCAGACAGGGCGCTGACATAAACTGCACCAACGAATGGGGCCTGACCCCGCTCATGCTGGCCGCCCAGTACAACACCCATGTCATGGTCCTCAAGGCCATCATCAAGGACGGAGCGGAGCTCTGGGCAGTCGAGCCCAAGTACAGGTCCAACGCCCTCCATCTGGCTGCGAGCAGATGCTCGAACCCGAAGGTCATCAAGACCCTCGTGGAGGCCGGAGCGGACATCAATGTCAGGAACTATCTCGGGGAGACCCCGCTGATCATAGCCGTGATGCAGAACACGAACACCAGGATCTTCTCGCAGCTGATCTCCTGCGGCGCGGACGTCGCAATATGCGACTGGCAGGGCCACAACGTCATGGAGTATGCAAGAAGGGAGAAACGTCCCTACATCATCACGATGCTGAAGAAGATGGGTCTTTGAGGCAAAACCTCCTCAGAGATTCTCCCTCCAAATCTTCATCGGATTAAGACGGAACCTCAATGCCACATAGAGCCATGCTATGCCTATGCACGAGAGGTGGATCAGATGCGCGACTCCGTTGGAGAGTCCGTAGACCTGCGAGATGACCTCGATGGCGATGAAGACCATGACCGCTATGGGCATCCTCATGGGGATGATGAAGAACAGCATGATCCTCGCCCTCGGGAAAAGCACGGCCGCCAGGAACAGCATGGCGTAGATCGAGCCCGAGGCTCCCAGGATAACCGCGAACCTGGCGCCCTGGATGATGTAGAACACATAGCTTACGACACCGCCCAGTATTCCGCAGAGGAAGTAGAATAAAAGGAACTCCCTTGTCCCCAGGTACTGCTCGAGGACCCTTCCGAACATCAGAAGCGCGAACATGTTGAAGAACAGGTGCATGAAGCTGCCGTGCACGAACATGTAGGTGACCAGCTGCCACACCCATCCCCGGCTGACGTAGGCGGGAATCATGCTCAGCCAGTAGACCAGGGGCATTCCCCGGAATCCGATGTCGGTGTAGTTGCAGAGGAAGAACACCAGCAGGTTTGCGAGGATGATATACACGCTTGCGTTCGAGTATGTGTATTTGAACTTCCTGTTCAGAAACGAATCCTTCATCATCGGAATTAAAAATAGTGACAATCCCATGCATAGTCAACAACGGGGCCGGTTTATGCTACAATCAGGGCATGGCGACAAGCAGAAGAGATACGGCAGATTCATACACGCAGCGCGCGCACCGCGAGGGCTATCCGGCCAGAAGCGTCTACAAGCTCGAGGAGATCCAGAAGACCAACCCCGTCATCAAGCCCGGGGACACTGTGCTGGACGTGGGAGCTGCGCCCGGAAGCTGGACCCTCTACACACACCGCATGCTGCTCAAGGGCAAGGGTCAGATCATCAGCGTGGACCTCAACCCGCTGAACCTGAACCCCGTCCCTCCCACGGTCACGGCCTACGTGGGCGACGCCTTTTCAAAGGAGATCCGTGAGAAGCTCACCTCCCACGGCCCCTACGACGCCATCATCAGCGATGCTGCCCCCATGACCACGGGAAACAGGACCGTGGACACGTCAAAGAGCGAGTGGCTTGCGGAGCAGGTCGTCATCCTCGCGCAGGAGCAGCTCAAGGAGCACGGCAACCTTGTCATAAAGATATTCCAGGGAGGCGGCCAGCAGCAGATACTGCAGACCATGCGCGGCATGTTCAGGAAGGCCAAGACCCTCAAGCCCAAGGCCTGCAGGACCGACAGCTTCGAGACCTATCTCATTGGCCTGGACAAGATCTGATTCTCAGCTTTTCCTGTAAACCGGTTCGTTTATGCGGCAGGCCGTGGTTGTAGTCGAACACACGTCCCAATCCGTACAGTTCAGCAGGTAACGCAGGTTCATTGTCGACAGTCCAAGGTATCTGGCGATTGTATCGACGTCGAGGCCCAGCCCGGACATGTTGTAGGCGGCATCGCGCAGGGCCTTCATCTTCCCGCGCCGCTCGCCCTCCTCGAGCCCGGCCATGACCATTCTCATCTGAAGGCTGTTCTCATATGACATCATGGCGTGTCCTCCCTGATGGAATTATTCCACTTCGGAAACCAGGAGCCAATAGCCGGAAGTCGAAACCACACAAAATCACCTTGTGTGGCACCTGTGAGACCTGCAATACCTGCATTACCTGTGATAATGCCCAAGAATTGTCATCTGGAGGCGAGTACCTGTCTGATCACGGAGTTCTCCAGGCTGATGAGCCCGGGGTCGGAGGCGAGGATG
>JAGABK010000124.1 GCA_017614625.1 Spirochaetales bacterium | reverse complement strand
CACCTCTTCGACGACCGACCTGAACTGCGAACCGTGGAGGATGATGATGTTGTATCCGAGGTTGACATATGTCGAGACTACTGCCTTGGCGTCTGCGGGCAATGTGTTCTCTACGGCCTTGTAGGCGGCGATTGTTCCGGCGGGAAGCTCTGCCATGGCCTGCTGGATGCCGTCATGCATTGCCTGGCACCAGCCCTTGTCGTCGACGGTGTTCTCGACGATCAGCGCGACCTTGATGGCTCCCTGACCGCTCTGAGCTGTTGCCTCAGCTGCGCCTGCTGCGAATACCATGCCCGTTGCGAGCATTGCAAGAAGAGCGATAACGATAAGTTTCTTCATGCTTTTTTTCTCCTTTTTTCATTGATTGGAAGAAGGGGACGGATTGTCTCCCCACGTCATCTGCTTTCAGTCTAATTGTAACACGCGCGCAGTGTCTACGAGTAGAAATAAATAAGTAGTGAAATTTTTTTGTTTTTGCAACAAAGGTGCAACAAACGGCCCGTCAAAGTCCCACGAAACGTTTCAAGGACAACAGGTACTGCTTCAGCTGCACCAGCGTCTGTTTCTGTTTCGGGTCCGTTGTTGCATCATCCAGACGCTCGTCGATCTTCCTGGCGACGAAGTTGATGTCGTTGATCGGGTTCCCCGGCGGGCACAGCAGGCGCGTCGAGGAGAAGGACTTCCACTTGGCCAGGTTCTCCGGGTCCAGGACCAGCGGGTAGTTGCGGCACACGTGGCGCCAGAGCATCTGCGGGCAGCGCGGGTCGTTGAAGGCCAGGTTCAGCTTGAGACGCTGCTCCGGCGGGGTGTCGCGCACTACGGCGAAGAGTTTCTTGTCGTAGTCGTTGAAGAAGCCGGAGTAGATCTGGAAGTCGGGGTCGTCGGGGGTCTCGAACTCGTCGTCCCCGTTGGACCTGATCTTCACGATCAGCTTCGTCCTGTTCTCCGAGATGGTCTCGTAGCGCTTCATGCAGGCGTTGTAGTCGATTCCCAGGCGCTGGTAGTCCTCGGCCTTAAGTGTGTTGGGCCTTGCAAGGAAGGGGACCTTGTTCACGGCGATCTTCATGACGCCCTCGACCTTGAAGACATCCTCCGGCGATGCGGAGAGCAGGGGGGAGACGTCCTTGGAGAGGTCGAAGCAGACGATGGAGTTCTCGTTCTTCACGTGCGGTGTGATGGGGAGGATCAGCGACGTGCAGCCGTTGGGGTTGGTGAAGGCGGCGCAGGTGTGCAGCACCGGGGAGGGGTAGTCCTGCGGGTTGAGCAGGTTCTTGACCTCGGTCTTGCTGCGCATCTTCAGGTAGTGGTCGAACAGGCGGGGCTGGATCTTCTTTATGAGCCTCGCCACGGCTATGGTGGCGTTGACGTCCACCATGGCGTCGTGGGCTCCGGTCTGGTCGATGCCGTTTGCCGCCGTCAGCTCGGTGAGCTTGAACACGGGGTTTCCCTTTTCGCTGGGGCCGGGCCACCTGATGCCCTGGGGCCTGAAGTCGTGGCAGGCGCGCACCAGATCAAGGATGTCCCAGCGTGAGTTGCCGTTCTTCCATTCCCTCTGGTAGGGGTCGAGGAAGTTGCGGTACAGGGCGTTGCGGATGAACTCGTCGTCGAAGCGGATGTTGTTGAAGCCGCAGACGCAGGTGCCGGGCACGCTGAAGATGTCGTTGATCTTTCCTATGAACTCGCTTTCCGGGATGCCCTTTGCCTTGACCTCCTGGGGCGTGATGCCGGTCACCATGCATGCGGCCGGGTCGGGTATGTAGTCGGCCGAAAGCCTGCAGTAGAGGACCACCGGGTCGCCGATGGGGTTGAGGTCTTCATCGGTCCTCTGGCCGGCGAACTGGGCTATCCTGTCGTATGCCGGATTGAGGCCGAAGGTCTCGAGGTCGTACCAGAAAAACGTGTTGTTCTGCATGTTTCCAAATATACCACAAAAAAATCTTGAAAACAAAGCGCCCGGGGACTTATATTTAGGGTACATGATGATACGACGTTTAACGATAGTTGGGTTGGTATCACTGTTGCTTCTTTCAAACAGCCTCTTCGCAATCGAAGGTGAGGGTCTTCCCACGGATGAAGACGTGGGAACGGCATTGACCGTGATGATGGATTGCGTCTCGGCTTCACTCGTCACATCCTGCACGGACTCCGGCATCTCGCTTCCCTGCAGCAATGTCGCCATGGACAAGGCCTCCAGGCTTCCCCTGCGCATCGTCTACTTCCTCGCGGATCCCGCGGAGTACGTCAAGGCCCTGGCTCCTTCCGAGAACTCCGGAGGCTTCTTCGCGGCCCTCATGTCCCTTCTGAACAACGCCACGGAGAACCCGCTGATCTCCGCCGTCTACGTGGTCATGGCCACCCGCGAGTACGTCCCGGGCGGCTACTTCGTCAACGGCTCCATCTCCTTCACATATCCCGAGGGCGCCACGCTGGACGATGTCCTTGCGATCTGGTCCTCGCGCGCCTACACTGACCAGAGCATCATGCTCAAGGTCGACATGCAGGTCTTCGGCAGCAGCTTCGAGCGGCCTCTGACGCTGTATGGCGTGTTCGACATGTCTGTGGACAGAACCGGCGATATCGTCGTAAAATCACGTGACGTCTACACAATAAACGGATACGGCTTCCAGGGCGGCGAGTTCAGGATGTAGTCCGGATCCGGGGTTCGGGTTATGGAAACACGCATTGAAGGATTTCTTGACAGACACTGTCTCAATACGGATTCGATAAACATGGACGACCTCTGCGGCCGTTTCCTCGATGCCATGAAGGCCGGCCTTGCGGGAAGAAAGAGCCCGCTCGCCATGATTCCGAGCCATTGCTCCGTCTGCCTTCCTCCATCCGACGGGCAGAGCGTCATTGTCATAGACGCCGGAGGGACGAACCTGCGCACCTGCCTGGTGACTTTCCCTGCCGGCGGGACTCCGGTCATCAGCCGCTTCAACAGGACGTCGATGCCGGGAATAGACAGGGAAGTCAGCGCGGCGGAGTTCTTCGAAGGCCTTGCCGATGCAATCGAGCCTCTTCTGGACTTCAGCGACAGGATCGGCTTCTGCTTCTCCTACGCTGCAGACATCCTTCCCGACCACGACGGAATCCCCAGGCATTTCAGCAAGGAGATCAAGGCTCCGGAGGTGATAGGCAGACACCTGGGAAAGGAGCTTCTGGCGGAGCTTGCCCGCAGGGGACACAATGTTTCGGCAAAGAAGGTGCTGATTCTCAACGACACCGTGGCCACGCTCCTTGCGGCGGTTACCGCACCCGGAGCGGCCTCGTACGACGGCTACTTAGGCTTCATCCTGGGAACCGGAACCAACACGGCCTGCATCGGACCCGACGGACAGATAATCAACGTCGAATCCGGCGGCATGGACATCTGCCTGGGCGACATCGACCGTGCCTTCCTGGACTGCACGGCGGATCCCGACAGATACCTTTTCGAGAAGATGATAAGCGGGGCGTACCTCGGACCGCTGGCATACAGGGTCATAGAGGCGGCGGTGAAGGAGGGCCTTTTCAGCGGCGCCTTCTCCGACGGTTTCGCAGCTCTGGACGGACTTCGGACCAGGGAACTCAACGCCTTCATCTCGGAGGACCCCGACTGCGTCCTTGCGAAGATCGCGCAGGATGACGACGACTACGACACGCTTTTCGAGATCCTGGGCGCGTTCGTCTCGCGTGCTGCGATGCTCACGGCCGCCAACCTTGCCAGCGCGGTACTCATTACGGATTTCGGAAAGGACGAGGACCATCCGGTCCTGATTAACGCCGACGGGACCACGTTCCACAGCATCGGCATGCTGAAGAGCCTTGTCACGGAGTATCTGGATGCCTATCTGTCGGAAAAGGGACGTCGGGCGGTGATCACGCAGGTTCCCGACAGCCCGGTCCTGGGCTCGGCCATTGGGGCCCTTTCGATCTGATCAGACCTCTCCCAGCGAGAAAT
>JAGABK010000123.1 GCA_017614625.1 Spirochaetales bacterium | reverse complement strand
CCGCAGACTTCAACGCCAGCCAGTCCCAGTACCATGTCACCGTCGTCTTCACGGACGGCGTCCAGGGAAAGATGCTCTCATCCACACCCGCCGACAGACCCAATATCATCCAGACAACCGGAAACCAGTCGTCGAAGTACATCAATCCCCACATCGATGACAGGATTCCCGACCTGAACCTCTATGTTCCTCTTCAGGAGTTCATCGATTACGAGAACTACGACACCTCCGGATTCATCGCCAACACATCCGCAATCTGCGTCAGAAACGGCGAGTGGCAGATGTTCCCCATCGGAAACGTCGCAGTTGGACTTTTCACCAACACCGACATGCTCGCTGCGGTCGGAATGAAGCCCGAGGACATCAAGAGCTACAAGGATGTCTACAATGCATGTCTGAAGATGAAGGAGCAGGGCGTCTGCAATACACCGATGTACACCTACATCCACATCGACCCGTTCAACTTCGCCGTCAGGTCCGAGGGAATCGAGCTCTTCAACTACAACAACGGAAGAGACGGAATCCCCGACAAGTACTTCTTCGGTGAGGGCGATGCCAAGGAAGCGGTCATCCAGTGGTTCACATTCTGGCAGAACATGAGGGATGCCGGACTTCTGGTCCAGACCGATGTTCCCAGAGGAGACGCCATCCAGATGTTCGGAAACGGCGAGATCGCTTTCTATCCCATGTATCTCGACTACTTCTCACAGTTCGCAAAGGCTTCCGAGAACATCAACTGGCAGTTCATCTGCTCGCCGACGGTCCGCGAAGGCAAGACGAACCTCGGCCAGTCGCCCGGAGGAATCTTCGCAATGGTCTGCGATGTCGACGATCCGTGGAAGGAATACGGTTCATGGCTCTTCGTCAAGTGGCTTGAGTAGCCCGAGTATTCCGCAGGTACCGCTCTCGGAGTTGGTTACACACCGACAGTCGTTGCCGCAAGGGATTATCCGACATACCAGGAGTACCTGAAGAAGTATCCGTACATGAATCAGGTCATCGATATCCAGAACAACACCGAGTACGGTCTTACGATGCCGCTTCTTGCCTATCACGGAGATTTCTCCAACGAGTACAAGAGCATCCTGACCAATCTCGTCAAGGAAGGTTCCGTGCTCACGGCGGAAGAGGCCTGGTCACAGCTGTGCAAGGCTGCCGAAGAGACAAGGGACATGTACTTCCTGCAGGCAGGAGTCGTTCTCTGATAGTCTGATCATTGATTCGGTTTCAGGGATTCAGGCGTCTCCGGACGTCCTGAATCCCTGTTGTATCTGACGAAAAAAGGAGTATGGAAAAATGGGTGCTTCAAGAAAGGCGGCGACGATTTCGGTACCGCCGTACAGGAAGAATCAGTTCCGGCTGCTTCCTTATCTGCTTCTGATTCCATCGATGACCGTCATGGTCATTTTCATTTTCTATCCGTTCATCAACAGTGTGCGTCTTTCATTCTACGCCACCGACTCGATGGGACATGCCGGAACCTTCGTCGGTCTTAGAATGTGGAAAAAGGTCCTGACTTCGAAAGAATTCCGGGATTCGCTCATAATAACCCTGAAATACTGCGGGAGCATAGGCGTGGGCACTTTCGCCCTTGCCCTGATCCTGTCCTACATAAGCGTGAAAATGGTCAAGGGATCGAGAATCTACCAGACCATGTTCGCATTGCCCATGGCGCTCGCAACCGCGCCCATGGCGTCGATTTTCGCCTACATATTCAGCAAATACGGAATAATGAACGCAATGCTGGGAACCAACAACATCTGGCTGTCCGGAAAGACGCTGTTCCCCGTGGTCGTGTTCATTGTAATCTGGGCCAACTGCGGTCCCAGTTTCATCTATCTTCTCGTCGGTTTCAGGAATGTCCCCAACGAGCTCCTCGAATGCGCCGAGCTCGACGGAGTAAGTCCGCTGCGCAAGTTCTTCAGCCTCTATCTGCCGATCGCTTCGCCGCAGGTCTTCTTCGTCATCTTCCTGAACATAATCACCGCATTCAAATCGTTCACCATGATCAAGATCCTTGTCGGAACGGACGACTCGCCGCTGTCGACGCTTCTGGTCAAGCTGTACAAATACGCCTTTGAAAGGGAGAGATATGAGACAGGCTGCATATACTCCCTGATCCTCTGCCTGCTGGTGTTCCTTGTCTCAAGGGTCCAGTTCTATTTCGAGAAGAAGGCGGTGTTCTATCAATGAAAAGCAAATACCTCACACATAATCAGAGAACTGTCATCAGTGTGGTCGTGAAGGTCATCATCGGACTGCTTTTCATCAGCCCGCTGTTCGTAGGACTCATCTTCAGCTTCGTGCCCGACCAGGAACTGCTCAAGCTGCCCACGCTTCAGACAATCAGGAACACGGCATCCTTCAACAATTACAAGCTGCTTGCCCAGTCGCTGCCTGTCTTCAGCTATCTGAAGACTTCGCTGATCGACTGTCTGCTTGTCATTACGGTGCAGGTGCTGTTCTCTTCGCTTTCCGCCTATGTCTTCGCATATTTCGATTTCAAGGGAAAGAACTTCCTGTTCACGCTGGTCCTGATAGGAATGATGGTTCCTGCGCAGGTGATCACGATAACCAACTTCCTTACGGTCAGGAGGCTGGGGCTTCTGAATACGTATCTGGGCCTTGCGGTGATCAATTTCGCAGGCGGAAAGTCCATTTTCCTCTTCAGGCAGTACTACAAGACCATCCCCAAGGAAATGCATGAGGCCGCCATAGTTGACGGCTGCGGCGACATGAAGTACCTGTTCAGGTTCGTCATGCCCCTGGCGGTTCCGTCCATCGCATCCGTCGCCCTCATGGTCTTCATCGAGGAGTACAATGCCTATCTGTGGCCGATCCTGGTCGCCAGGAAGCAGAACATGTACACCATCCAGGTCGGAATAAACCAGATGATCAGGCCGGACATGATTCCGCCTTACGGAAGACTGCTTGCCTTCGCCATGTTCTCGCTGATCATCCCGGTCATCGCGTTCGTGCTCGGAGAGGACTACCTGATTTCCGGAATGACCGAAGGATCCGTGAAGGGCTGATTCTTGCACTCCTGCACGGCCGGATGCTAGAATACTCAATGCAATCATCAAGGAGGGTAAACCTTGGACGATATCGAGTTTCTGCAGAGTTCATCCATCATGTCCACATCCGCACAGGATGCCGACGCGCAGGAGAACATCCTTCGCCCCAAGTTCCTGGAGGACTTCCAGGGCCAGAAGAAGATAAAGGAGAACCTCAGCGTTTTCATCAGGGCCGCCCGCGAGAGAGGAGAGGCCCTTGACCATGTGTTCCTCATAGGGCCTCCGGGACTGGGAAAGACCACGCTGGCGAGCATCATTGCCAACGAGATGGGCTCTGAGATCCGTATGACGAGCGCGCCGGCTCTGGACAAGCCCAAGGACCTGGCCGGAATCCTGACCAACGTGACGGAGAACTCCGTCTTCTTCATAGACGAGATCCACCGCCTGAAGCCCGCCCTGGAGGAGATGCTCTACATCGCCATGGAGGACTTCGAGATAGACTGGGTCATAGGACAGGGCCCCAGCGCCAGGACGATGAGGATTCCCATCCCGCACTTCACGCTGGTCGGCGCCACGACCAAGGCGGGCATGGTGAGCTCACCGCTCCAGTCAAGGTTCGGAATCAACTGCCGCATCGAGTTCTACAACGAGGAGGAGCTGGGCAACATCATCAGGCGCAGCGCCCAGATAATCGACGTTCCCATCGACGACGAGGCGGTCCGTCTTCTTGCAAGATGCTCGCGCGGCACGCCCAGGATCGCCAACAGGCTGCTCAGGCGCTTCCGCGACTTCGCCGAGGTCAAGTCGGACGGAGTCATCACGGCCGATGTCGTCTACAGCAGCATCAAGAACCTCGGCATAGACCTGAACGGCCTGGAGGACCAGGACCGCAACATCCTCAGGACGATCATCGAGTTCTACGGAGGCGGCCCGGTCGGAGCCGAGACGCTTTCAATCTCCGTCGGCGAGGCCATCGAGTCGCTCGAGGACTTCTACGAGCCGTATCTGATCCAGAAGGGATACATCAAGCGCACGCCGCGCGGAAGGATGGTCACGGCCAAGGCCTACGAGCTTCTGGGTCTCCAGAACCTCATGGAAGCGCAGATGAACACCAACGGAAGCAACTTCCTTCCGGGCTTCGGAGGGGCGGGGGACAAGCAGGGTACGCTGGACCTTTTCTGAGGCCTCCGGGACAACGATATGAAGATAAGCGAATTCACTTTCGAGCTCCCCCAGGAGCTCATTGCACAGACTCCGGCGCAGAAGCGCGGAGAAGACAGGCTTCTGGTCATAGACCGCATAACGGGTGCCTGGAACGATATGAACATGAAGGATTTCCCGTCATTGGTTGACAGCGGGTCCATCGTTGTCGTCAACGACACACGCGTCAGAAAGGCCCGTGTCTTCGGCATCTCGGAGACCGGAGGACGTGTGGAGTTCCTTTTCACTGCAGCCGCCGGACCGGACCTGTGGCAGGCCATGGTGTCCAAGAGCAGGAAGCAGAAGCCGGGCAAGACATACACGTTCTCCACACCTTCCGGAGAACTCTACTGCAAAGCCATGATAGAGTCGGACGTGCAGGACGGGGACGAGGGGTCCTCGCTTAAGATGGTTCGTTTCGACAGGCCGGTGGACGAGTCGTTCTTCCAGGTCTGCGGCCACGTGCCGCTTCCTCCCTACATCAAGAGGGAGGACGACTTCAACGACGAGAAGCGTTACCAGACCATATTCGCCAACGAATGCGGAAGCATGGCATCCCCGACGGCCGGACTCCATTTCACGCCGGAGACGGTAAAGGAGCTCGAGGCCAAGGGCGTGGAGGTTCTTCACATCACGCTGCACGTAGGAATGGGAACGTTCCTTCCCGTGCGCACGGAGAACCTCGAGGACCACGTGATGCACACCGAGACCTACAACGTGCCCGCGGATGTGGCCGATAAGATCAACGCAGCCAAGGCGCAGGGCAGGAAGATAGTCGCCATCGGCACGACGAGCGTCAGGACGCTTGAGAGCGCCGTGGACAGGCAGACCGGAATCCTGAAGGCCGGAAGCGGGGCCACGAACCTCTTCATCAAGCCGGGCTTCGAGTTCAAGGTCGTGGACCAGATGCTGACGAACTTCCACACGCCGGAGAGCACGCTCCTGGTGCTTGTGTCCGCATTCGCCGGGCGCGAGCACATGCTTGCGGCCTACCGCCATGCGGTGGAGCAGAGGTACCGTTTCTTCAGCTACGGCGACGCGACGTTCCTGAAGTGACGGCCGTCCGTCTTGCTGTTTTTCCCGCTGTGTTGTATAAGGATGATAGGAATAGAGCTAGGGGTATTTGATGAACAGGATAGACGCTTTCATTGATTCTTTCTGTGAACTGTACGAGACACGCGGATTTGCGGACGAGGAGGAGCAGGTCCTTCCCGACCGCGAGGTGCTGAAGGATGTCTTCATGACATTGCTCAATGCAAGCTGTCTCCGCGAAGAGGCCAGTTTCTCTTCGTTCAGGGTCTGCTTCCTCGATCCGGAGTCGTCGTTCCTGGATGCATACGTCTATGCCCACAGACTGAAGTTCGACACACCCATCCCGTTCAGCGTCTCCGGCCTGCACAAGCTCGCTCCGGCAATCAACCCGTCCATGAGCTATCTCGTGGTGAACCTTTCCAAGGCCCCGTACATGGTCACGGGGATCATCGCCGCCTACACGACCTGGGACAAGATCATGAAGGGGGAGAGGCTCTCCGGAAGCGGCATGCCGCTCGTACCGAACTTCTTCGTCAAGGGTCCCGGCGAGATCGACGCCTGCTTCGGCGAGCAGGTCATCGTGGGCTACAGCTTCGGCAGCTTCCTCGTCTCGCGCTACCATGTCTTCGAGTCCTCGCTTGTAGCAGACGAGCTCAGGAGGGGTTCCTCGGTCTCCGAGGAGGAGAGGGTGAAGTTCCTCTGCCGCGTGCTGTGGAACGTGAACCATTACAAGCACGGCGGAGCCATACTCATCGTTCCGTCGAAGGACTATGACTCCAGGTATCTGGACATCAAGTACAAGCTTCCCTGCGAGTTCCTCTTCAGGGACGAGATGAGCATGATCGATGTCAACGAGGCCGTCAGGAACAAGGAGCTCGTGTCATATTCTGATTTCATCGCCAAGCTCACCACCGTCGACGGCGCGGTCCTGCTGACCAAGGACCTGGACCTCCTGGGGTTCGGTGTGGAGATCCTGACCGACAAGATGGCCAGGAAGCAGCCTGACATGCGCTTCATCAACAGCGACGACACGGAGAACAAGAACAGGAAGTTCAACGACAACGGAACGAGACACCGCTCCGGATACAGGTTCTGCGACTGCGTGGAAGGCTCTGTCGCGATCGTCTGCTCCCAGGACGGAAGCGTGAAGGCGTGCACGAAGAAGGACGGCAAAGTGGTCGTCTACGACAACGTGGCCACGTGAGGCTTTTCCGGTAAGTCTTTATTTCAGTGTATTGTAGACGTTCTCCCAGGTCTGGGGCCTGATCTTGTACAGCCAGGCCGCTGTCTCCTTGTCCCTGTAGCCCTGGTTCCACATGACCAGGGCCTGGTTGTAGGCCTCGTCCGTCTTTCCCTGCGCCATGAGACTCTCGATCAGGGCGGTCCTGGAGGCCCTGTCGTAGGGGTTGAGGTCAAGGATCTGCATGTAGACGGCCTGGGCGGCGTCCGTGTCGCCTCCGCGGTCCAGATAGACGGCCTGGGCCTCCTTGAAGGCTATGATCTCCGGGTATCTTATGAAGGATTCGTCGCACAGCTGCGCGGCTTCTTCGTTCTGACCGAGATCGGATAGGACTATGGCCTTGTTGTAGTAGAGCCTGTAGTCGTCGGCTTCCAGAAGGGCGCGGTCGTAGACCTCGAGGGCCCTGGCGTACTGCCCGGACTCGGAGTAGGCCTGCGCGAGGTCTATGGACGTGCGAACGACCTGGTCGTGGTCAGAGCCGGCCGTCGACCTGCACGAGACGAACGTGCAGGCCAGAAGTACCGCAATCAGTGCGGCCGCGAGTCTTCTTCCAGTGTCAGCCAAGGACGGTCTCTTCAATTTTCTTGACCTGGGCCCTGTAGAGGTTGGTGATGCCCGCGCCGTAGTCGGCGATGAGCTGGATCATGTTCCTGGGATTTCCGGGAAGGTCCATTCCGTTCAGTCTGTCACCTGCATCTCCAAGTCCCGGAAGGATATAGGCAGCGTCGTTGAGGACGGGGTCCATCCACAGCGTGTAGACTTCGCACTCCTCGAGGGCGCGCACGATGCGCAGCGATCCCTTGATTGCGGAGATGACGTTGATGAACTTGATGCTGCGCGGCTTGACGCCGTTGTCCTTGAGATAGTTGACGATGGTGATCAGAGATCCGCCGGTGGCGTTCATGGGATCGGCGAAGATGAGGTCCTTTCCGTCCAGGTCCTTGAAGTCGAAGAACGACTTGTCCAGGTCAAGCACGTAGGCCATGTTGTTCTCCTTCTTGGTCTCGTCGCGCTTGATCTTGAACAGTGCGAACGGAGTGATGAATCCGTCCGAGCTGTAGTCCTGGATCTCCTTGCTGATGATCATGCTGGGGAGAAGGGCTCCGCGGAGCATGACGCACATGACCGCGTTCTTGGTGAGGCTGTCGACGTTCGGGATCCTGTGGACGCCGTAGTTGCGGCAGGGATTCGTGACGGGAGTCGGCGTGATGATGGACCTCTTCTGGGAGAGGGAGGCGTCTGCGAAGACATGTGCGAAGAGAAGCTCGTAGGCCCTCTGGATGTAGTAGAGGAACTCCTCGTGGCCAGTGGAGGGGTCGCGGAGCTTGGCGATCAGGCGGCTTGCTCCGCCGTGCTGCTCCTTGGGAGTCTCATAGCAGTAGACATGGATGCGGTCCTCGAGTGCGACGACGCTCCTGAGGTATCTTCCGATCTGCCGTGCAGACTCGACGAGGTCGCTTTCGGCTCCCTTCCTTGCCGTGTCGTCCTTGGCATTCTCTATCCTCTGACAGGCCTCCAGGCTCTTTGCGTACAGTTCGTTCGCGCCCTCGATCTTCTGTTTGTCGGAATCCTTGAGAAATCCGTCAAGATCCGCTGCATGGATGATTACCTTGTTTCCTTCCATATTCATGTCATGACCTCCGCGGCGGAGTGTGGAAAACCGCCGTAAAAATGATAATGCACGCCGGGAATTTGCACAATAGAGATTTTTATGCTAGTATTCTTGTCAGATCAGGAAACTCTACATGTAGTGTTTCCGATATCGGGAGGAAAACTGGATGAGAATGGTGTTTCTCGGCCCTCCGGGAGCCGGAAAAGGTACGATAGCGGCACTGGCCAGGGAATACTACGGCATTCCCCACATCTCCACCGGAGACCTGTTCCGCAACAACATCAAGAACGGCACGGAACTGGGCCTGCGCGTGAAATCGATCCTCGCATCCGGCGGTCTTGTTCCCGATTCGATCACCATCGAGATGGTCCGCAACCGTCTTGCCGAGCCGGACTGCGCCAGGGGCTTCATACTTGACGGCTTTCCGCGCACGATAGGGCAGGCCGATGCCCTCGCGGAGATGACCGGCCTCGACGCCGTGGTGGACTTCCGCATCTCCAAGGAGGAGGTCGTCAAGCGCCTCTCCGGCAGACGCATGTGCCCCTCGACAGGCCGCATCTACCACATCCTGTTCAACCCTCCCAAGGTCGAGGGCAAGGACGACGAGACGGGCGAGGACCTCGTCCAGCGTCCGGACGACCGCGAGGACGCCATCGTGCACCGCCTCGAGGTCTATGAGGAACAGACGGAGCCGCTCATCGCGTACTACGCCTCCAAGGGCCTGATCAAGGAGGTCGACGCCTCCCTTAAGCCCGACCAGGTCTTCGACCTGCTCAAGAAGGTGCTCGGCTGATCTGAAATGCGCTTTGAGAAATCGCTGACTGCGAAGCACTCCCTGCTTCAGTCATGTTTCTGGATGAATTTCTGCTGCTGCCTGACCTATGCGGCTTTCTACATGCAGTCGGTCGGGTACAGCAACACCTCCCTCGGTATAATCGTCGCCCTAGGCAACATATTCGGCGCCATCCTGAGTCCGTATCTGACGTCCCTTGTCAGCAAGGGGCTCCTGGGGAATCTGGCTTCGGCCACGCTTTCCCTTGCGGTCCAGCTTGCCTGCCTGGTGATCCTTGTCCTGACCGACAAGGTCTGCATGGCTTTCTCTTCGGCCTATGTCGTCCTGATCGCATTCTGCTATCCGTCCAACTCGCTGGATCTGGACCTGTACGCAGAATGCCTTGAGATGGGTGTGCATGTGGATTTCGGAATCGCCAGGGGAATGGGGTCTGCAGGCTTCGTCTTCATCTCGCTGGTCCTCGGAATCGTCACCGGAAGGTTCCCGGCACGTTCGGTGGCGGTTGTCGGGATGTGCGTCGTCGTCCTGCAGATTCTGGCCCATGTCATCTTCATGTCCTCCTTCAACAGATACCGAAGGGAAGGGGCTGTAGTGCGCAGGGAGGATCACCCGGAGGAGAAGGCGACCGGGCTTATGCAGTTCGCGTTCACCTACGGGCGCTTCACCGTCATGGTGCTTGGAATCATCATCATGCTGTCCGGCTTCAGGATCGGTTCCAGCTTCCTCGTCAACATCGTCCGCCATGCGGGAGGGGATTCAAGGGCCTTCTCGATGATCACCTCCTACGGTGCCACCATAGAGATTCCGATGATGCTTCTGTG
>JAGABK010000010.1 GCA_017614625.1 Spirochaetales bacterium | reverse complement strand
TCGCCACTTTGCATCATCGGAACAAACGAAAAAGGCTCCGATCTGTTGTCTCCGGAGCCTTGCCACTGTGTGCTTTCAAAAAGAAGGACTGCCGCATTTTCTATTCTGCGACAGTCCCTTTTTTTGGAGGTGGGGGGAGTCGAACCCCCGTCCTAACAGTCCATCCATCAACGTCTACAGGCTTAGATCCGGCTGATGGTTCTCGGTTCCCTGCGGCAGTCGGTCGGTCCTAGGGGAACCCAGGGTGAAAGTGTCTCTACAGCCTACATCCGTCAGCAGTAGACAAGCCCCATGGGTTTACAGGGAGCAGGGCCCGGGGCGGGGTTTCCGGCTCCTTGTCCGTTCTGGCTGGGATTAAGCAGCGAGAGCGAATTCTGCTTCGTCGAGGACGAACTCGTCTTCTTTCTTTGCAGTTAATTTGGTTTGCTAGTTTGACAAGTTGGCGCTTGACCTGCAGCTGGTGGCATGAAATCCGCCAGTCGAAACCAATACACCCCCGTAGGGAATTATTGGCGCAAACAGAATATAACGTTTTTGCAATGGCAAAGCAAGTGCATTTGTGTTACATTTTCCTTAATCGGGGGCATATATGGAAAATCCTTTGGTATTGGCGTTCGATCTGGGCACCCAGAGCATGAAAGCCACGCTGATGGACAGGAACGGAAACACGGTCCTGTCGTCGCAGGTGAAGTACGGTCATCCGTGCATCCCTTCGGATGTGCGCGGCAAGGCGGAGCAGGAACCTGATTTCTACTACGAAAGGCTTTGCGAGGCCTCAAGGCTTCTCAGGGAAAAGGATGCCTCCGGTCTCCTGAAGAACGTCATAGCCGTCACCCTCACGTGCATACGCGACACCGTTATGATCCTGGACAAGGACCGCAGGGCGCTTCGCAACATCATCGTCTGGATGGATGAGAGAAGGGCCGCGGGCAAGCCGAAACCGCCTGCACTGCACAAGCTTCTTTTCTCCATGGTCGGCATGACCGAGACCATCGAGCTTCTGTACAAGAGCGCTTTCTGCAACTGGATCAAGGAGGAGGAGCCCGAGCTCTGGGCAAAGGCAGACAAGTTCGTATTCCTTTCCTCGTACATGAATTACAAGCTCACCGGAGTCCTGAAGGACGGCACGGCCAACCAGGTCGGGCACATCCCGTTCGACTACAGGAACCGCAAGTGGATGAAGAAGGGTCTTTCCCGCTGCGTCGCCGACATCCCCGTGGAGATGCTGGTGGACCTTGTCGATTCTCCGGGTGTGGTGGGCTATCTCAGCGCCGATGCAAGCAGGGACACGGGACTTCCCGAGGGTCTTCCGCTTGTCACGGTCGCAACGGACAAGGCCTGCGAGGCCCTGGGTCTTTCGGTGATGACGGAGGACAAGGCGGCCATATCGCTGGGCACTGCATCCACCATACAGTTCTGCAGCCCGCATTACTTCGAGCCTTGTCCGTTCCTTCCGTCCTATCCGTCGGTCATGCCGGGCTTCTACAACGGCGAGTACCAGCTCTACCGCGGCTACTGGATCCTCACATGGTTCATCCGCAACTTCTGCGACGAGGAGAGGCGCATCGCCTCGGAGAAGGGCGTCTCGGTCGAATCGATCCTGGACAAGTATCTTGATGAGGTTCCTGCCGGAAGCGGCGGCCTCGTGCTGACGCCGCATCTTTCTCCGGGAAACAACAACCCCTTCGCCAAAGGCGTCCTGATGGGCCTGAGCGACTACCATGACAAGAGGCATTTCTACAGGGCAATAATCGAAGGCATCGACCTGGAGCTCTACCATGCCATGGTGCGCATGGAGAAGAGAAGCGGCCAGAAGATCAGGGAACTGTACATCGCCGGCGGCGGTTCGGTAAGCGACAGCGTGGTGCAGATCTGCTGCGACGTTTTCGGTCTTCCTGTCAAGCGCGTGCAGACCCCGGAGGCCAGCAGCCTTGGTGCGTCGATAGCCTCTTTCGTGTCGATGGGCGAGTATTCCACGTTCAGGGACGCCGTCAAGGCCATGGTCCATGACAAGGATGTGTTCACGCCGGACATGGAGAAGCACCGCGTCTACATGGAAATCTACAACGACGTCTACAGCCATATCGAGAAGGACAACACGAAGTATTTCAGGAAGCTGAGGAAGTTCGGGAAAGAGAGCTGAAGTCCACGGCGGTCACGAGAGTCACGAGTGTCACGGATGGCACGACGTTCACGAAAGTCACGAGTGTCACGAATAATAACGAATTGACGGCCTAGAACCGGTAATCCTTCGCCTCTCGCTGGGCCTGGCGGTTGAGGTCGCGTTCCTTTATGGCGTCCTTCTTGTCGTGAAGGGCCTTTCCTCTGCACAGCGAGACGGTTACCTTGATGATGTTTCCCTTGAGATAGACCTTGGTGGGAACCAGGGTGAGGCCTTTCTCCTCGACCTTGCGCCTGAGGCGCTTGATCTCCTGCTTGTGTACCAGAAGGCGTCTGTCGCGGTCGGAGACGTGGTTGAAGATGGAGCCCTTGTCGTACGGCTGGATTGTGAAGCCGATCAGCCACATCTGGCCGTCCTGGATCTTCACGTAGGAGTCGGTGAAGGAGAATCTGCCCGCCCTGAGTGATTTGACCTCGGTGCCCTCGAGGGAAATGCCGGCTTCGAGGTCCTCTAGGACTTCGTAGTTGAAGAAGGCTTTCCTGTTGGTCTGAAGGGTCTTGATTTCGGGTTTCTTGTTTTCCATAACTCAGTTCCAGGCGATGCGGAATCCCATGTAGTCGCTGCAAAGCGACCTGTAGGTCGTTCCGACGCTGTAGCGGTCCACGGTCTTGTAATCGCTTATGTAGGAGCCGCCCTTGACGACCATGTCGGCAGGCGTCCCGTAGTCTTCGAGGATCTGCCTCGCCTGTGCGACGAGGGAGGAGTCGGCTATGCGTGAGAGCGGGATGAAGGCCGAGCCTGTCATCTCCCAGACGCTGCCGAGCATCGCGGTGGGAGCTCCTTCGGGAGCAGAGGGCAGGAGCGAGCGCTGGAAACCCGAATCCTTTGCGGAGACGGCTGCGGCGATCCACTGGTCCTCGGTGGGAAGGTATACGTTCTTACCGGTCTTGGATGAGAGCCACTGACAGAAGGCGTTGGCTGCGTACCAGCTGATGTTGCGCACCGGCTTCTGCGTGGTGGAGGACAGCGAGGTGATCACGCCGTCGAGATAGTATTCGTCCACAAGGCCTGCGGCCACGAGGTTATCCTTGTTGGCAAGGGCCCAGTCCGGGTTCTCCGAAAGAAAGCGCGCGTACTGGTTCTCGGTTATGCAGTAGGCTCCGATGTTGAAGGCCTGCGTGCTCACGTTCTCTCCGGCCTGCATGATCTCGGGGTAGGTGTTCTGCACCTGCTTGCCGTTGGAGAAGGTGGCTGCGGAGATGGTAAATCCTTCGATTGTCATCTCTCCTGCCTTGAGGGAAGTGGACTTAGCAGTGACCTGTGGCGTCTCTGCGTCGGAAGTTCCGACCGTGCCGTTTCCGAGGCTTGCGTATGCGACGGGGAAACTGACGGACAGCATCTGCATTGCAGTCAGGGCATCCTGGTACATCGCATCCGTTGTGACGAAGAGAAGGGCGGCCCTGAAGGCATCGGGTTCCGATGCGTACGCGCTTGTCCTGATGGATGTGGCGTACTCGGTGAAGAGGTCCGGATACCTGTGCACCGAGTCGTACTCGAGCACGGCGGAGTAGGCGGCCACATCGGCCAGGAACTCCTTCGTCAGCGCCTCGAAGGCCTCGCGTGTCAGGGCGGCGGTGCT
>JAGABK010000122.1 GCA_017614625.1 Spirochaetales bacterium | reverse complement strand
TGATCCTGGAGCAGTTCTCTGTGATCTTGTTCTTGAAATCGACGAATTCCTTCATAAGCTCTCTCAGTCGTAGATTATCAGCGCGATGAGCTCGACCGGCTCGTCGCTCTTGTTGTCCACCCCGTGGCCGAAGCCGCTGGGCGTGAATGTGACATCACCCTTCTCAATGGTGGTGATGGTACCGATGTCGTTGTGTGCCGCCTTTCCGGACAGCACGTAGTAGATCTCCGTGTCCCCGTCGTGCTCGTGGTAGCCTATTCCGGAGTGCGGGGCGACTGTGATGTGCGAGAACATCCTGCCCTTCCCGTTCAGCTCCTCCGGGGTGTTGGTGAGATTTCCCACCGTGATGTATCCGTCCGCGCCGAACCTGTGCTCGACCTTTGCGGACGTCCTCTCCTGCGCTCTTCTGACCATGCAGGCCTCCTTTCAGTGTTTTGCGGGCAATATCATATTGTAGTATCAAACCGCGGGGTTTGCAAACGGAAACAAAACCCCTACAATCGCAGTTGTGAAACATCGGAATATCCCGCTCTGGGTGCGCATCGTCATATTCACCCTCCTCGCCGCCGCGCTTGTCGCCGCCGTTTTCATCGGCGGAGGCATGCTTCTGGACATCTGGGCCGAGAACCACACCTGACATCAGGGGTCCGACAATTGACCCTTACGGCGTTTAAATGTTAATTTTCCATTGACCAGTGGAGAAAGGATATGAAAGTACTTGTTTTGGGATCGGGAGCCAAGGACCACGCCATAGCATGGTGGTTTTCCAGAAGCAAACTCATTGAAGCGCTTTACGTCGCTCCGAGCAATCCGGGCACGACTGCTTTCGCGGTGAATCTTCCGGATGTGGATCCGTCAGACAAGGACCAGGTCCTCGCGGCCTGCAGGGCCAACGGAATCGACTTCGTATTCATCGGAACGGAAGGCCCGCTCCAGACGGGCGTTGTCGACTACCTCAACAAGAACGGGATCGAGACCTTCGGAGCCCCGGGCTACGCCCTGAAACTGGACAGCGACAAGAGCTTCTCCAAGGATTTCGCCCGCAGGCACAACATCCCCATACCCGACTACAGGATCTTCACCACGGAGAAGGAGCTTTCCGCCTTCCTCAAGGAGAACCAGGGAAAGACCTTCACCATCAAGCCCAACGACCTGTCCCCCTCAAGGGTCATGATCAGCTCGTCGGACACCAAGGCGCTTCTCGGCTACGCCAAGGGCCTGCTGAAGAAAGGCCCCGTCGTGGTCGAGGACCACATCGAGGGAAGACAGGCCACCATCTCCATCCTCATGGACAACGAGGGCTACTTCATCCTTCCCATCTGCTATGAGTACACAAAGCGCGAGCACACCGATGTCGGAAACGGAGTCCCCACCGGAGGAATGGGCGCAGTCTGCCCCCTGCCGCTTGAGAGCGACATCCAGGAGACCATCTACAAGACAATAGTCCATCCGACCTTCAAGGCCCTGAAGCAGGAGAAGCTGTACTACCGCGGAATCCTGACCTTCTCGCTCCTGATCAGCCAGAACGGACCGGTCCTTGTGGACTACCACGTAAGGCTCAACGACCCGGCCACCCAGGCCATGGTCCCCATCATGAAGAACGACCTCTGCGTGCTCATGCAGGCCATGCAGAACAACACCCTCAAGTCCATCCAGCTCGAGACCACCGGAAACAGCTCGGTCGCCGTCGTCATCGCCTCCGAGGGCTATCCGGAGAACACCGTCACCGGTGAGCGCCTGTCCGACATAAGGCCCAGGAACAAGTTCAACGCCCTGGACAGCGGAACGTACCTCTTCTTCGGCGCGGTCGAAAGCCGCAAGGACGGAATCTACACCACCGGCGGAAGGGCCGCCACGGTCGTAGGCGTTGCCGATAACATCATGTCCGCCAATTCGAAGGCCTATTCCTCGATAGACATCGTGAATTTCGACGGCTCCTGGTACAGGACGGACATCGGCGTGAAGTTCTTCGAGAATTCCACCGTATGAATTACAACGAGATAAACTCCATGCTCGAATCCCTCACCGAAGGGGTTCCCTACACCATGACCAACCTGGCCAACGCCTCTGCGCTTCTGAACGAGAAGCTCGAGGACATCAACTGGGTGGGCTTCTACACCGTGAAGGACGGCCGTCTGGTCCTGGGACCCTTCCAGGGCAAGGTCGCATGCACCATCATCCCCATGGGCAAGGGAGTCTGCGGAACCGCCGCGGCCCAGGACAAAACCCAGCTGGTGGACAACGTGCACACGTTCGCCGGCCATATCGCCTGCGACAGCGCCAGCAACTCGGAGATCGTGGTCCCCATGCACAGAAGCGGCGAGGTCTTCGGGGTCCTGGACATCGACAGCCCGGTCTTCTCCCGTTTCACGGAAGAGGACAGAGAAGGACTGGAGGAGTTCGTACGGATCCTCGAGAAACACATCTGACAAAGACATCCAAGGAGACAGCAATGCTTGAGATCGGAACAAAGGCACCGGATTTCGAACTTCCCGACCAGAACGGAAAGATGCACAGGCTCTCGGACTACCGCGGCCAGAAGGTCATCCTCTATTTCTATCCCAAGGACAACACCTCCGGATGCACCAAGCAGGCCTGCGGCTTCAGCGAAAGGCGCCCGCAGTTCTCCGAGAAAGGCGCGGTGATCCTCGGCGTGAGCCGCGACAGCGTGGCCTCGCACAAGAAGTTCGAGACCAACCACAACCTGGGCTTCACCCTCCTCTCCGACCCGGAGATGACAGCAATTCAGGCCTACGGGGTCTGGCAGGAGAAGAAGCTTTACGGCAAGACATCCATGGGAATCGTGAGAAGCACATATCTCATAGACGAGGACGGAACAATCGTGCGCGCCATGGGAGGAGTCAAGGCCGCGGACAACCCGCAGCAGATGCTCGAGATGCTCTGATCAAAGGGTCTCTATCTGCTTTTCCCTCGTAGCCCTGGCCTGGATCAGGAAAATCACAAGACACAGCCCCGCGAAGAAGATTCCCGTGACTACAGCCGACGGGAAATAGTACCAGCTGTCGATTCCAAGCCTCTTCCACAGAAGACCCAGACATTCGGGGGCCACGACGAAATAGGTCATGGTCACCGCCGACATGAACATGGCGGGTACTATGCATATCCAGGGGTTCCTGGCGTCCCTGTGCAGGTACGACGCGCCGGCCCACAGGATTATCATGGCCAGCGTCTGGTTGGACCATGAGAAGTATCTCCATATGATCGAGTAATCCACCTGACAGATCAGCAGTCCCGCCGAGAGAAGCGGAACGGTGATGATCAGCCTGTTCATCAGGCTCTTCTGGTCCAGGTTCACCCAGTCGGCCAAAGTCAGCCTCGCCGAGCGGTACGCAGTGTCGCCGCTGGTGATGGGACAGGCGATGACTCCGAAGATGGCCAGGATGCTTCCGACCTTGCCCAGCGTGGTGTTGCAGATCTGATAGACGACGGCGTTCACCCCCGCTCCGGCCTCGAGAAGCGCATGTGCGTCCTCGTAGAAAGACATTCCCGCGGCAGCCCAGACCATGGCGATGATACCCTCGGCCACCATGGCTCCGTAGAAGATCTTCCTTCCCTGATACTCGGACGTGCAGCATCTGGACATCAGCGGGGACTGAGTCGAATGGAAGCCCGATATCGCTCCGCAGGCGACCGTAATGAAGAGGAACGGCCAGACGTGCAGGCCCTCGGGATGGGTGTTCTGAAGTCCGTTCCACATCTCGGGCATCTTGTACGAGGGGCTGAAGAAGATGACCGCACCGACTCCCAAGGCCATGAACAGCAGGGCCGAGCCGAATATCGGATAGGCCTTGCCGATGATCTTGTCTATGGGAAGGAACGTGGCCACGAAATAGTAGGCAATGATCACGTACAGCCAGATCCTCTCGTCTCCCTCGATCGGGGTGATCATGCCCAGAAGACCCGCGGGCCCCTTGGAGAACACGACTCCCACCATGACAAGGAGCACTATGGAGAAGATCCTCATGATGAACAGCATGGTGCGGCCGAGGTACTTTCCTGTCAGCTCGGAGATGCTGGCTCCCCTGTTTCGCATGGACAGCATGCCGGCCATGTAGTCGTGCACGCCTCCGGCCAGGATCGTTCCCATGACGATCCAGATGTAGACCACGGGTCCGAAGAGCGCTCCGTTGAGGGCGCCGAAGATGGGTCCGAGACCTGCGATGTTCAGAAGCTGGATGAGGAAGATCCTCCAGCCCTTCATGGGCACGAAGTCGGCTCCGTCGTTGACCTCCAGGGCCGGCGTCTTGCGGTCGTCCGGGCCGAAGACCTTCTCGACGTACCTTCCGTAGAAGAAGTATCCGAGAACAAGGATTGTTATGCAGATTGCGAATGTGATCATTGTCTTTTTCCCGTTACTGGATGATCGTTATCCTTCCCGCCGGCTCTGCGTACTGCTCCCCTATCACTCCGCCGAGGACCTCGGTGATGTAGGCCATGACGGTCTCCTCCAGCTGGATGCCGGTGTCGAATGAGGACGCGGCGTTCTTGAGCGCGTAGTAGGTGTCTCCGCCGTCGGCGCAGAAGTCGTTGGTGACAACTCCGTAGAGGGCCTCCGGGTCGAAGGCCTTTCCGTTGACGCTGTTGATCGTCACGCGGCGGATCTCGGCCGGTCCGTAGTAGACCGAACCGGGATAGGTCTCGGTTCCGGCTGCGTATTCCTTGGTGATATCGACGGTGATCTCCATGCCGGCTATCTGCGGGAAGCCTCCCACGGCCTGCGGCGTGCAGAACGTCGAAGCCTCGAGGGCCTCCAGAAGCTCCGAGCCCTTCACGTAGACCACGCTCACGGTGTTTGCGAACGGCAGGACGTTCGTGATGCCCGCCCTTGTGACATCGCCCTTTCTGATCCAGTCGCGGATTCCTCCGCCGTTCTCGATGGCCACGAGGTTCTCAACCGGGACGTCGATGCCCTTCGGATCCGATGTAATTGACCACAGGAGCGCATCGGCGATCAGGTCTCCGTGGCTTGTCTCCATGGTCCTGTTTCCGGGGGCCTTCTCGCCGGTCAGGTCGACCTTGGACTCGGCGAACTTTATGTCGTACTCCCTGTCGACCTCGTCCATGATTGACTTGGCAAGGGCGACGACCTCGGGGTCGTCCTCTATCTCCGCCGTGGGTGTGAGGAAGTAGTTCTCGATGACGCCCGTCGCATCGTCGATGATGATCACGCCGATGTTCTCGAAACCCGTTCCCGTCTGCTGGATGGGACGGCCCTCGTACGATGTGAACACGCTGTGCGAATGGGCGTCGATGATGAAGTCGATTCCCTGCACGCGGTCGTAGAGGTTGTAGGATGTATAGGGCTCGGCACCCGGGTCGATTCCCAGATGCGCCACGCA
Source organism: Spirochaetales bacterium (assembly GCA_017614625.1). Taxonomy (GTDB): domain Bacteria; phylum Spirochaetota; class Spirochaetia; order Sphaerochaetales; family Sphaerochaetaceae; genus UBA9732. The sequence goes on along the minus strand of JAGABK010000122.1, from coordinate 1,439 downwards.
GATGACCAGGTCGCACTTCTCGGTGTCCCTGTAGTATCCGACAAGCGACTGCGCGATCTCATAGTATGTGTCGCCCGTGGCGATCGTCAGGTCGGCGATCATGGACGGCTTGACCTTGGAAAGCGACTGCGGAGTGTCCAGGGCGAAGAAGCCGATCGTCTTTCCTGCGGCTGTCGTGAAGGTGCAGCCCGGGTTGTAGATGGACATCCCGTCTGAACCGAAGATGTCGGCGCAGATGACCGTGAACTCTGCCTTGGAGAGATTCTCCTGAAGCTTCTCCAGACCCTCGTCGAACTCATGGTTTCCCAGTCCCACGATGGTGTAGCCGGTCTTGTTCATCAGCTCGACGGCACTCTGGCCGTGGGAATGGTTGACGTAGACCGTGCCGCGGGCGAAGTCTCCGGCATCGACCAGGATGACCTCGGCGCCCTCGCTTTCATAGTATTTGCGCAGCGTCGCCATCTTGGCGTAGCCTTCCACGGCGCCGTGGACGTCGTTCGAATGGAGGATGACGAACTTTCCGGAGAAAGCGCCCTGCGGGGCCTCATTCTCCTCTGCCTGCCCTGCCGTGGCGCAGGAGAAAAGGACGAAGACGGAAAGCGTGATGATCAGGATTGCGAATGCCTTTGCGAAGCGTGTTCTCATTTCATATCCTCCCTGGTGTCCAGCCATACAAGATAGCGCTCATCGGTCTCACCGGTTATCACGCCGCCGTTGGCCCTTGCGACCGCAAGCGACGCGGCGTTGTCCTTGCGGATGGTGACAAGCGCCTTGTCCATGCCTATCCCGCGCGCCTTGACCAGCAGAAGCCTCAGAAGCTCCTTGCCGTAGCCTTGGCCTCGCCAGCCCGGCCTGATGACGTAGCCGATGTTGCCTCCGGCAGTTCTCAGGGAATCCGTGAGGAAATGCCTGACCTTTCCGTAGCCGACAGGTATCCCGTCCACATACATCCAGTACGTGGTCGAGGGAACCTTCCATCCGTCCACAATGCCCTGACGGTGGGATTCTTCGTCCATCGTCTTGAGCCAGACCCGGTACTCCTCGAAGGATTTGCCGTGGCCGTTGTTCATGAAGCCGTTCTCTTCCCTGGGGATTTCCTGGAGCATGTCATAGACATCAATGCCGTCTGCCGGTGACAACCGTCTGAGTTCAATCATGGGATAATGTTAATCCATGGGGCGTATTCAGTAAACCCGTTGCCTCATTGACACGACCGGTTCTGTGTATTACATTTGAAATACAGGAGTAATACATGGCCACAGATGCTGTTCTTCAGGTGAGAATCGACTCGGAAATGAAAAGAGAAGCTGAGGAGCTCTACAGGAAGCTTGGAATCTCCATCGCGGACGCCGTCAGGATGTTCGTGGTCCAGAGCCTTGAGACCCAGGGCCTGCCGTTTGAAGTGAAGCTGGGATCTTCCAGAAAGCTTCATGCCTATG
>JAGABK010000121.1 GCA_017614625.1 Spirochaetales bacterium | reverse complement strand
GGGCCACCTCCTGGAGACCTTCAGAAGCATGTATCCCGGACGTTCCGGCGTATGTGTTTTCGGCGCCGTCTCGGGCAAGAACATAGACGCCATGACAGACCAGGTGCTGGATTGCTTCGACAAGATAGTGGTCTGCAGACCGGGTACGTTCAAGAAAAGCGATCCCTCCTCCATCTATCAGACCATCGTTTCTAAGAAACGGCCGGACCAGAGCGTGGTCCTTCTCCCGGAGGCCGCAGACGCACTCTCATGGTGCGTGGAGAACAGCTCTCCGTCCGAACCCGTGCTTGGAGCCGGGTCGTTCTACCTGGCAGGAGCGCTGAGAGAAGCGCTTGAGGAAAAGACATGGCACTGAACTACAGGGAAATAGAACTGATCCTTTCGGAGTCGCATCTGGAAGGAGCCAAGATACAGAAGGTCGTGCAGAGCTCGTTCCACTCGATCACGTGGGAGATGTACGACCGCGAGCGCGGGCGCTTTTCGTTCTACACGGAGATCGGCACCCCGCAGAGCCGCCTTCACGTACTCTCGCCCGGGGCCAGGACGGCCAAGACGAAGAAGCTGCAGCGCTTCGAGCAGTATGCAAGAAAGAACATCGAAGGCTCCGTGATCACGGCCTGCCGCCAGCTTCCCTTCGACCGCGCCGTGGTGTGGGAGCTGGACAACCATGACAGGAAGCTTCGCATCTACCTGCGCTTCTACAGCGGCCCGGGTGCGAACATCATAGTCACCGATGAGAACGACATAATCCAGGACCTCCTGCTGCGCCGTCCCGGACGCGATGAGATGAGCTCGGAAAAGCTCTTCGTCGAGGAACGCACCGAGTCCGCCAGGGCCTTCGAGGTCCGCCCGTGGAGCGGTCCGTCCTTCAGCGCCTACATCGAGAAGACCTGCGCTCAGGAGGAGTCGCGCGACCTTTACAGCCAGCTTCTGGGCCAGGTCGAGAACCGCATGGAGCACGAACTGGGACGCCTTGCCGTCTCCATCCGCAGCGCCGAGAAGGCCATCGAGGCGAACAAGGACTATGAGCACCATAGAATGACGGCCGACCTGCTTTCGGCCAACTCCTATCTGATCAAGCGCGGCGAGGACAAGGTCACCCTGACCGACTGGGCAAACGGCGGCCAGCAGATAATAGTCCAGCTGGACAAGGCCCTCACCCCCGGCGCCAACGTGCAGGCCTGTTACGACCGCTACCAGAAGGCCAAGGGCGCCTACACGAACGCGGTGGCAGAGCGCGACAGGCTCAAGGCCGATTACGATGCCACCCGGGCGCGCTTTGCCAGGGCCATGGAGGACACCGGTGACGAAGAGGCCGACATCAGGCGCCTGAAGGCAATCCTGGACAAGACGGCACCGGCGCCTCAGGTGCAGGAAGGCCCGGGCGTACGCGCCGTGAGCGGAGGCTTCCAGATCCTTGCCGGGCGCAACGCGAAGGAGAACGACGACCTTCTGCGCCATTACGTCAAGGGCAAAGACATGTGGCTGCACACCAGGGACTTCCCCGGCGGCTACGTCTTCATAAAGTACAGACGCGACAAGACCATCCCGCTCGAGGTCCTGCTGGATGCGGCGAACATCGCCGTGCTCTACTCCAAGGGCCGCAACAACACGAGCGTGGACCTCTACTACACCCAGGTCAAGTACCTGCGCCGCGCCAAGGACTCCAAGACAGGTCTCGTCCTGCCCACGCAGGAGAAGAATCTGACCATCAAGCCCGAACCTGCGAGAATCACAAGGCTCCTGCCGAAGGAGAACATTCCGAAGGATGAGAAGTGATGAGACCGGCTGTTGAGGGAATCATGTATCCGCGCGATGCGAAGAAGGCTCTGGAGCCGTTCGTGAAGGCACTTCGCGAGGGGCCGGCATCCGGCTGTCCGGAGGCCTGCTCTGCGCCCTACGTCGGGATTCCCCATGCCGCGTGGCAGAGGTGCAGAACCGAGCTGGACAAGGCGTTCGGAGAAGCTGCAAGGCGGTGGTCCAAAGCGCCGCAGATCTTCCTTCTCGCCCCGCTTCACAAGGGCCAGGTGGACTTCGAGCAGCCGCTGAAGGTCTATGCCCCGCAGGACGGCACACTCGCAGGCTCGGACTGGAGCATAAAACTTGGAACCCCGTCCAAACTGCTCCCCTATGTGGACTTCTCGGACGACATCTGCTCCGAGGAGGCCTCGCTGGAGATCGCGGCGCCCTATCTGGCATCGCTTTTCCCCGAGGCTCAGATCTGTTATCTTCTGTGTGAGGGCTCCTGCGAAAAAGCAAGGAATATTGTGGAGATTGTCCGCAGGGACTTCCCCATGGCGCCTGTTTTCCTTAGTAATAATAGGGAGACGGATTGCGCGCGCTCATGGAAGGAGGCGTTTGGATCATGATAAGATGCGAAGACATCTTTTTCGACCAGGAAAGGCTCTGCATGAAGATCGCCGAGGGCCAGAACGTCCTCAAGGGCATCGAGCTTCCGCAGAACAAGAAGAACGCCCTTCTCTTCCACGAAGGCAGCTTCACCGAGCTTCCGTGGCAGGGACTGCAGATGCTGGGCGAGCGCTGCTGCATCGTCTTCTTCCCCTCCGGGTACATCAGAGAGCTGCCCATTCCGGCGGCCGAGCTTTCGACCACGCTGCGAAGCCAGTGCATCAGGCTGCTGTGGAACCTCTCCATAGCCCTGGAGAAGGCAGGCGACGCGGTCTACCGCGTCCTGGACAGTGTGCCCCTTTCGAACATCTGGTTCTTCTCCAACGGGGACATCCTCCTTCTGTCGTCTCAGATGGGCGATTTCATCGACCTGTTCGAGTACGATGCAGAGCGGCACGAGGACAAGGAGATCTGGTACGCCTACAACTGCCGTTACGGATTCGGAAGCGCCAACTACCTGTGCCAGCTGCTGTACTATAGCCTTTCGGGCAGGGCGCCCTTCGCGGACCCGGCGGTGCGTGAGAACGGCTTCAAGGCCATCCCCCTGGAGTATCTGTTCGATCCGTCGGAGACGAGGATCGCAGGCCTGTGTCAGGCCGTTGACACGGCCCTTTCGGACAACCGCAAGTTCCAGGCGGGAATCAGGCATCCTTACGAGCATTTCAGGGACATCATCAGGCCCTACGCGGACCTGGACGTGGACAGCCTGAAGCCGACAGACACCAATCCGGGGCTGGAGTCCTTCGGAAAGAAGATGAAAAAGCGCGCCAATTTGCGCGTGTTCGTGCGCAAGAAGGGCTTCAAGGTGGCAATCATCATCGTGTGCGCCGCCATCGTCCTGGGCATCGCGGGCTTCTACATCTGGCAGGCCGTCAAGCCGCCTGCAACGCGCGACCTGGACGAGGCCGGGATCATAAACTGGTACTATGAGATGTACACGGAGCTGGATGTCACGAACATGAAGGAGCCGCTGCGCTTCGGCTACGAGGGCCCGGACATGGTCGAGGTCTCGACGATGTTCGTCACCAGCACCATGCAGAAGGCCTACGACCAGGTCTCGCTGATCATCGACCCGCGGCAGTGGATAGCCGGCGGCATGGGCCCGCTTCCCGAGAGCTCCACGGTCTTCGGAGTATCCGACGTGATTGTCGAGAAACTCACCGACGACCTGTGGCGCGCGACGGTGACGGCGTGGTCCTCGACCAACTATCTGAAGGAGAACGAGAGCACGCTGGACCTCGCTGCCGGCATGGACGTCTTCAGGCACACCAGGGTGGTCGAGTTCACCTTCCGCACCAAGAGCGACTGGCGCGAGGTCTCCAGGATCGAGGTAATAAGCGACGAGATCGTCGAGACCATCCACGTGGAATACCAAAAGAACTGAGGCAAACTGATAACAGTTGATTAACCGAGGAATCCGTCCAGAAGAGCGGACAGGCCCTGCGTGTCGTCGGGGTTGATCCAGTGCACGTCGGCGAAGCTTCTGAAGAAGGTCATCTGCCTCTTGGCGTAATGGATGGAGTTCATGACTATCTTGTCCTTGATGGCCTGGATTCCGTCAGAGCTTAAAGATTCC
>JAGABK010000120.1 GCA_017614625.1 Spirochaetales bacterium | reverse complement strand
TGCAAAGTATGCCAAAGAGCTTGCAGCTGCAACAAAGGATGCAAAGGTCAAGATCATGATTGCACCGACAGCCGTCTGCCTTCCTGCAGTTGCACAGGCAGTCAAGGGCTCAAAGGTCATCGTCGCCGCTCAGAACGTCAATGACCATGAGAAGGGTGCCTACACCGGAGAAATCTCCTGCGCGATGCTCAAGGATATCGGCGTCACAAACGTCATCCTCGGACACAGCGAGAGAAGACAGTACTACGGAGAGACCAACGAGTTCATCAACAAGAAGGTTCTTTTCGCACTGGCCAACGGTATGGACATTGATCTCTGTGTCGGTGAGACACTCGAGGAGAGAGAAGGCGGAAAGCTTGAGAAGGTTCTTTCGGACCAGATCAATATCGGCCTTGACGGTGTCACTCCGGAGCAGATGGCTCACGTTACAATCGCATATGAGCCGGTCTGGGCTATCGGAACCGGTAAGACCGCCACACCGGCGGACGCCAACGCCGCGCACGCCTATATCAGAGGTCTTATTGAAAAGAAGTATGGTAAGGATGTTGCAGAAAAACAGATTATACAGTATGGTGGTTCAGTGAAGCCTTCAAATGTCAAGGAGCTTATGGCTTGCGAGCATATTGACGGCGCACTGGTCGGTGGTGCATCATTGACATTGGAGCAGTTCCTCCCGATCATAAATTGCTGATTACATACTGGTAGGTATCATATGGCGGTTTTGAGTATCATTCTTTTGGTTCTTTTCGTTATCGTCGCACTCCTGCTGATCTTCCTCGTCTCAATCCAGAGCGAGGACAACGCAGGTCTCGGCGGCATCTTCGGCGGAAGCAGCGAGACTGCTTTCGGCGGCCAGTCGAACAGGGTCATCAACAGGATCACGGCCTATGCCGTGGCGGCCTTCATCGTTCTGGCAGTTCTTGTCGCATTCGTCAACAAGTCACCCGATTCGTCGATCTTCAGCTCATCTCTCAGAGAGGCTGCAGCTGCGACCGCTTCCACAACAAGCACGACAGCCGCAACCACGACCGAGACAACCGGAGCTGCTGCAACAACGGGTACAGAGACGACCACAACCGGAACAACAACGAATTGACGGAAGAGTATTGTCGAGACAAGGCCGCAGCTTCTGCGGCCAATTTGTCTAAATAGGGGATTGTATGAGAGTCTGCGTTTTATACTGCGGCACTGAAGCCAACGACCAGCGTCTCAAGGAGCTTGCATCCAAGCTCGCCGACGGAATCGCGTCCAACGGACACACCGTCGAGATGTTCGACATGAACCTCGAGATGGGCAAGATCATTTCCTTCTACGACTATGTCGCGGTCATTTCCCAGGCCACGTCTTTCTTCGGAAAGACGATTCCCGCCAATGTTTCGAAATTCCTCAGGGCTGCAGGCGCTGTATCCGGAAAGCGCTGCAGTTGTTTTATTAGTAAGAACTGTGCCCGAAAGAGCCGCGTTCTCCAGACGCTCATGAGGTGTCTCGAGTCCGAGGGCATGTACCTCAAGGTCTCGGACATCCTCCCGAACGGCAATTATGCATATGCGGTCGGCAAACGGCTGCATGTCGATTCCGGAAAATAAGGAGTTACGGATGAAGAGAAGAATTCTTGCACTCGCAGCACTTGTCCTGATGGTCGTATTCGCACTGCCGGCATTCAGCGCGATTTCCACGCCCATCGTCAGGATCAATCTCATCAGGACCGCCACCATAACACAGGAGCAGCTTGACGAGACGCTTGCCAAATACAAGGAGACCTATGGCGATTCCATCGACGCCGCGACAGTCCTCGACCTGCTTGTGGCCGAAGAGCTCATGAAGCAGGGAATGGAGCGCGACGGCTTCATCCTCACCGAGGAGCAGAAGGACGAACTTCTCGCTTCCCAGCGCGCCTCGTTCGCACAGGAGCTCGGTGTCGACCTTTCCGACGACGAGCTTTTCGAGTACGTCCTCCAGATCAATTTCCAGATGGACATCGCGACCTTCAGGGAGTATGTGGCCCAGCAGTATCTGACCCAGCAGTACATCTACGCCAAGAAGGCCGACATGCTCAGCGCAGACGTCACTCCCACGACCGCACAGGTCGAGGCATTCTACAGACAGTACGCATCCGTTTTCATCAGCAATGAGAACGTCAAGCTGGCACATGTCTACTTCAGGTTCGGCGACGACAAGGCCGCGGCTCTTGAGAAGGCCACCAACGTCTCCAACATGATCAAGACCGGCGCCATCTCCTTCGAGAAGGCCGTCACCCAGTATTCCGAGGACGAGGATTCCAACAAGGTCGCCGGAGATATCGGCTGGCTCGAGTACAGCAACACCGACGTCCGCACGGGCATGGGCGACAACTTCGTCGACGAGGTCTTCAAGCTCGACGCAGGCGAGGTGAGCGGTGTCATCGAGAGCACACAGGGCTATCACATCGTGAAGGTCTCCGTCCACAATCCGACGACTCTCCTTGGAATCGACGATCCCGTCGCACCCACCGAGACGATGACCGTCCGCGACTACATCACCAACTATCTGGCCGAGCAGAACTTCAGCACTCTCTACCAGAACGCCTATTACTCGCTCGTCTCCGACCTCAAGTCCGAGGCTTCGATCAAGTACCTGACGACAGTCTGAGGCAGGACGGCCGGGGATGAAATCCAGACACCTTGCAAGGGCGACGGCGGTACAGACGCTGTACGCCCTTGATTTCAACAACCGCATCCATGAAGTAGCCCTCCCGTATTCGGAGGGCCTTGCCGGTTATACGAAGGAGGAGCAGGCCTCGCTGGAGCAGGACGTCGTGCTTTACGCGACATTCCTGATCGACGGAGTGCTGACGCACCTCAACGAGATCGACGAGATGATCAACCGCTTCTCATCCCGAAGGAGCATCGAGAACATCAACCTCGTCGACAGGAACATCCTCAGGCTGAGCATCTACACCTTGCTGTACTGCAAGGAGATACATCCCAACATCGTTATCGACGAGGCTGTCAAGCTCTCGCAGGAATACAGCACCGAGGTGAACTACAGGTTCATCAACGGCCTGCTTGATACGGCAGTGAGGTTTTTGCATGATTCTTCTGAAAACTGAGGAGCAGATCGACGGCATCCGCAAGTCGTGCAAGCTTCTCGCACAGCTCTTCGAATCACTGGACGGCAAGATAACGGCCGGCATGTCCACATGGGAAATCGACCAGAAATGCCATGATTTCATCGTCAAGCACGGCGGAAAGCCTGCGTTCCTCCACTATGAGGGATTCCCGGCGACTGCCTGCGTCAGCATCAACGAGGAAGTCATCCACGGCATTCCCAAGCGCAAGAGGATCGTCAAGGACGGCGATATCGTCAGCGTGGACCTGGGAATCAACCTCAACGGTTATTTCTCCGACAGCGCCTGGACCTACATGGTCGGAAACGTGGCGCCCGAGGTGCAGAAGCTGGTCAAGGTCACCCGCGAATGCCTCTACAAGGGAATCGGCGCGCTTGACAAGCCGCACTGCCGCATCCAGGACATCGGCGAGGCTGTGTACGAGCATGCGCACCGCAACGGCTTCGGAGTCGTGCGCGAGTACTGCGGCCACGGAGTGGGGCTCAAGGTCCACGAGGATCCGGAGATCCCCAACTACGTGAGCAGGTTCTCGCCCAATCCGAGGATCAGGGAAGGCATGGTCATCGCCATCGAGCCCATGATCAATCTCGGAGGAGACGGAATCATAGACCTGTCGGACGGATGGACGGTCGTGACCGCGGACGGAAAGCCTGCGGCGCACTGGGAGCATACAGTAGCCATAACATCGAACGGCCCGGAGGTCCTCACTCAGCTCTGAGGGGGAATCCGGGTTTTTCTATAAGGGAGGAACCATGAAGGAATTCATTTCGCATGACGTGATCAGGGACAGCGCCCTGAAGCTTGCCTACAGGATGTACAAGGAAGACCATTTCATCCCCGATGTCATCTACGTCTCCCTCCGCGGAGGTGTCTACATGGCCAACGTCATGTCCGAGTTCTACAAGATGGTCTGCATGAAGGAGCACAGAAGGCCCGTCCTCTACGCCGCCGTCGTGGCCCGCTCATACAACGTCCTCCGCGACCAGACCCGCGTCATGGTCGACGGCTGGACATACTCCCCGAAATACCTCAGGGCCGGCGACAAGGTCCTCCTGGTCGACGACATCTTCGACACCGGCAACACGGTCAACAAGCTGGCCGATGTCATCATGAACGAGGGAATCCCGCGCGAAGACCTCAAGATAGCAGTCTACGACTACAAGGTGCCTCTCTACAAGGAAACCAAGCCGCTTCCGGTGCAGCCTGACTACTGGTGCCGCAAGCACATCCTCAACAGCCCCGAGGACGAGACCTGGATCCATTATCTGTGCCATGAGTTCGTCGGAATCACCGGAGACGAGATCGACAGCCAGTTCGCCGATCCCGAGGTGAGGGCTATCCTGCATGAGATAAGGGGAGTCTGAGGTCCGGTTTTATTTAGGCTCAAGAGTCACACGAAACCCTGCGAATTGATTATTACTCTATGGAGCTCTGAGTTCTTCCGTGGCAGTTCTTGTATTTCTTGCCGCTCCCGCAGGGGCAGGGGTCGTTCCTTCCCACCTTCGGCGCAGTCCTGATGACCTGTACGGGTGAGACCGCTCCGGCTTCGGTGCTTCTGCGCGCCTGCTGTCTCTGGGTCGCGACGGCGGCTCCGAACTGCAGTCCTTCCTTGTGGGTCTCTATGGTGCGTCTGGCCTGGGGCTGTCTGCTCTGGGACTGCTCGCGTATCTGGACGCGCAGGACGGTCCTTGCAACCGAGCTCTTGATCTGGTCGATCATCCTGTCGAAGATCTCATAGCCTTCGAGCTTGTACTCGGTCAGCGGGTTCTTTTGGGCGTAGGTCCTGAGGGACACTGAGTCGCGAAGGTCCTCGAGCTCCTCCAGATGGTTCTGCCAGCGGGTGTCTATCTGCCTGAGGTAGTTCTGTCTGATGAAGAGGGAGAACAGCTCGTTTCCGACAAGGGCGACCTTGCTGTTGATCGTCTCCTCGACGTTCTTCCTGATTGATGCGGCAAGCTCCTCGGCCGGGCGTCTGTCATCGCCCTCCTGGGCCTGGAAGTCGTAGCCTATGCTGTCCATGAGGGCCTGGTGGAGCTGGACCAGGTTGCGCTGGCCGTTCTTCATCTCGGCGTTCTCCACTGAGAAGTCGATGTACTCGTTGCAGGCGTTGATGGCGCGCCGGATGATGTTCTCGTCGACAAGTATCTCGTCGCGCTGGCTGTAGATGAAGTTCCTCTGCTCATTGAGGACATCGTCGTATTCCAGCAGGTGCTTTCTGATGTCGAAGTTGCGTTCCTCGACGCGCTTCTGGGCAGTCTCTATGACGCGGCTGACCATGGAGTGCTCAAGCGCCTCGCCGGAGTTCATGCCGAGCCTTCCGACCATGGCCTTCAGGCTGTCCTTTGCGAACAGGCGGAGCAGGGTGTCGTCGAAGCTCACGTAGAAGCGCGAGGTTCCCGGGTCTCCCTGACGTCCGGATCTTCCGCGCAGCTGGTTGTCGATACGCCTTGACTCATGGCGTTCAGTTCCGAGGATGTAGAGGCCTCCAAGTGCCTTGACCTCCTCGTAGGCGGCCTTCCACTGGGGGTAGGTCTTCTCGCGCGCTTCCTTCAGCTGCTCCTCGGTGGCCTCCGAGCCGCAGACCTTGCGTGCGAGGGCGTCGGGGGAGCCTCCGAGCTTGATGTCGGTTCCGCGGCCTGCCATGTTGGTGGCGACGGTGACGGCGCCCTTGGCACCGGCGTTCTCGATGATTGTGGCCTCGCGGGCGTGGTTCTT
>JAGABK010000119.1 GCA_017614625.1 Spirochaetales bacterium | reverse complement strand
TCCGCCCTGCACCGTGATCGAGTTCAGGGAGGGCCCGGACGCTGAGTCCAAGCTCTACGACGTCTACATCGCCTACGGCGAGGACAAGGTCGTACTTGCGAACCAGCTTTTCACGGGCGGGATCTACATCGTCGAGCACGAGCTCAGGAAGGCGCAGTACCTTGCGCTGAAGAAGGCCGGCTCCAAGGCCGACGCTCCGGACGAGATCGTCATAATGCTGGCAAACCAGGAATAAGCCCAGCTTCAGAAAGGTTCGTCAGGGCAGAAGCCCGGCCGCAGTCAGAATCTCCCTCGTGGAAGCGGGTCTCCCGCTGAATTCCAGTTCCTCCGCCTTGTACGGCATGCGCGCGCATTCATCCATCTTTATCAGGGCCTTGTTGACGGGCAGCCTGTCCAGACCGTTTCCTATCAGGCCGCGCAGCCGCCGGTTCTCTATTGAAGTGTATTCCTTGATTAGGTTCTCGATTGTTCCGAACCTGTTGACCAGGGCAGCCGCCGTCTTCGGTCCCACCCCGTCGATGCCGCGGATGTTGTCGGCCGCATCTCCGGTCAGGCTCTTGAAGTCCACGTAGCTGCGGCCTTCGATCCCGTACTTTCCCGTCAGCCAGGCCTCGTCGCAGACGACCGTCTTCTCTCCCCTGTACCTCATGACGCTCACCCCCGGGCCGATGAGCTGGAAGAAGTCGCTGTCGAATGAGGAGACCACGATGTCCATGGTGCTTCTGCAAGCCGCAGCGTATGCGGCGATCATGTCGTCTGCCTCGCAGTCCTCGGTCTCGCAATGCCTGATTCCCATACCGTCCAGCACCCGGTAGATGTCGGGAAGCTGGGAGAACGGGTTCTCCTCTTCGGGGACATCGGTGAAATCCGGTCGGTTGGCCTTGTATTCGGCCGAAAGCCGTGTGCGAGGATTGCCGTGCTCGCCGTCGAACACCACAAGCACGTGGGAGGGCTCCGTCATCTCGAGCATCCTGCGCAGCGCGCCGGTGAACCCCATCGTCCCGTGGATGGCCCTTCCCTGCGAATTGAAAATCCGCGAGGGCATTCCGAAGAACATCTGGAAGAGGAGGTTCATTCCGTCGACAAGAAGCAATTTACCTGACATCGGAATCATTATAACAGATTATCGGGGATGATTGCTGCTGTCGGGTCGGGAATCCGCCGCGTCCCTCTTCCCGGACGGCCACGACTGACACCGCAGCTCAGACGTTCTGCGCCCTCAGGGCCCTTATGGCGTTGAGCACGGCAAGGACCATGACGCCCACGTCGGCGAAGATTGCCGCCCACATGTTGGTGATTCCCAGGGCGCCCAGAATCAGGCAGGCGAACTTCACGACCAGGGCGAAGACGATGTTCTGGTACACGATACGCAGGCACTTCTTCGATATCTTTATGGCCTTGGAGATCTTCATCGGGTCATCGTCCATCAGGACCACGTCCGCAGCCTCGATCGCTGCATCTGAGCCCAAAGCACCCATGGCTATACCGATATCGGCCCTTGTGAGCACCGGCGCGTCGTTGATACCGTCCCCTGCGAAGGCAAGCTTTCCGCTGCCATCGGCAAGAAGTTTCTCGACCATGGCGACCTTGTCCGCGGGAAGCAGCTCGCTGTGGACCTCGTCGATTCCCAGCTCGCCTGCGACCTTGTCGGCGATGACCTTCGAATCGCCAGTAAGCATGACTGTCTTCGCGACTCCGGCCTGCCTGAGCGCGCAGATGGCGGCCCCGGAAGTGGGTTTGACCACATCGGAGATTACAATGTAGCCGCAGTAGGTGCCGTCGACTGCCATGTAGACCACGGTCCCGGCCTCGACGGCGGGCTGCACATCCAGTCCGATCCTTGCCATGAGCTTGAGGTTTCCTGCGGCCACGCTGTGTCCGTCCACGTTTCCGCAGACCCCGTGCCCGCTGATTTCCTCAATTCCGCTCACCCTGCTTCTGTCCGGGTCCTTCCCGTAGGCCTGGATGAGGCTCCTGCTTATCGGGTGCGAACTGAAGCACTCGACCAGGGCGGCATACTCCAGAAGAGCCCGCTCATCCATTCCCACCGCCTCTACCGCATTCACGGAAGTGACCTCGAAGACGCCCTCCGTCAGCGTTCCGGTCTTGTCGAACACCACCGTCTTCGTCTTTGAAAGCGTCTCAAGGAAATTCGAGCCCTTGACCAGGATTCCCTGCCTGCTCGCCCCGCCGATTCCCGCGAAGAAGCTCAGCGGAATGCTCACCACGAGGGCGCACGGGCAGCTTATGACAAGGAACGTCAGCGCACGGTAGAACCACACGCCCCACACCGGAGACTTTCCGGCAATCAGGCCGAACACCGGAGGGAGCACCGCAAGCGCGATCGCACTGAACACGACAGCCGGCGTATACACCCTTGCGAACCTGGAGATGAACTCCTCCGAGCGCGACTTCCTGGACCCCGCGTTCTCCACCAGTTCCAGGATCTTCGAAACCGTCGACTCCCCGAAGGCCTTTGTGGTCCTTATGCGCAGGACCCCCGTCAGATTGATGCACCCGCTGATGACCGAATCCCCTTCCGCCACATTGCGGGGCACGCTCTCGCCCGTCAGCGCCGCGGTATCCAGCGAGGACGTCCCGCTTTCCACCGTCCCGTCGATGGGAATCTTCTCGCCCGGCCGAACCACGATCACAGTCCCGGGCTCCACCTCGTCGGGACTCACCTGCACCAGGTCGCCGTCCTTTTCGATGTTGGCGTAATCCGGCCTGATGTCCATGAGCTCGCTTATGCTCCGCCGGCTCTTCCCCACCGCGTAGCTCTGGAACAGCTCGCCCACCTGGTAGAACAGCATCACCGCGATGGCCTCGTTGTAGTCCGCGTTCCTCTCATAGATCGCCAGCGCGAAGGCCCCCAGCGTCGCGAAGGCCATCAGGAAGCACTCGTCGAACGGACGCCCGTTGACCATCCCCCGCCCCGCCTTTCTCAAAATGTCCAGGCCGATGACGCAATATATGCCCGAATAGAATAAAAGGTAGAAGACGAAACCGAAGGTCCCCTCCACCGGCACGATGTGCGCGGCTTTGATGACATTCACCACGACAAGCAGCGCCGCGGCCACGCATATGCGCACCAGAGCCTTCCGTTGCTTCCTGCTGAGTTTCATCTTCTCCTGTCCCTGTATTCTCAGAACTCGATCTCGCAGTCCGGCTCAACCTTCCTGCATGCCTTGAAGACATCCTTCATGACCTTCTTCTCGTCCGCTCCTTCCTGGAACTCGACGGTCATCTTCAGCGCCATGAAGTTCACGCTGGCATCCGCCACTCCGGCAGTCTTCTTCGCAGCCTGTTCCATGAGGTTCGCGCAGTTGGCGCAGTCGACTTCTATCTTATATGTCTTCTTCATGATGGATTCCTCCGGTGTTCTCTAAACACATGAACATTTAAGCATATCCTAATATGTTTGTCAACTCCCTGCTTTCCAAGATTGTCATCATTGTCATGATTGTCATCAGTTCCATCAGTTCCATCAGTTCCATGAGTGTCATCACCGTCAAAAATGTCATCATTGCCCATGAATTCTCCGTTTTTTTTCAATGCGAACCGGTCTTCCGCTGTATAGGGGTTGCAAGGAGGAAAAAATGTTTCCATCTATAACCGATTTCATTGAAGACTGGCAGCAGGAAGAGTCCCGGATCACGGAAACAAGGCGAAAACCCGACAAGACCGGACATTTCTATCATGTAGTGACGCAATCCTGGACGAAAGAAATGATCTTCTACCGGGACGTTGCCGTCTACAGGGATACCCTGCTGGGCAAACTCTGCACGGAAAAAGGAATCAGGATTCTGTTCTCCGTATGCATGCCGAACCATACCCATGAGGTGTTCATGACCCGGAACTGGGAGAATCTGACTGAAATGCTGAGGGTGCTGAACCTGAATGTCAGCAGGTACATCCACCGGCACTATCCGGAGAAAACGAAGCATGGAAAAAGGGTTTTCGACCATGCTCCGGCTTACTTTGCGGTGAAGGACATAAAGTATCTGTTCTTTCTGGGGAAGTATATCTTCGACAATCCCGGATATCTGGAACAGGAGGGCCGGAAAGCGCCAAGTTCGTGTTTCTGGATGTTCGAGAGGGATCATTTCACTGCAGGGTACGACAGAAAACTGTACCAGTCCCTGTTCGGTCTTTCCCCGACGGAGATCCTCTCCATATACAGTTCAAAATCCAAGGAGGAAGTGCGGCAATTCGCAGACGACCACTTCAGGAACTGGACCGAAGAGGCCAACAGGAACCTGTTCCATGCACCTGATAAGTACGTTCATGGGCAATGATGACACTGATGACGATGATGACACTCATGGAACTGATGACAATCATGACAATGATGACATTCATGACGCTCATGGCAACAAAAAAGGGACTGCGGCATAACCGGCAGTCCCCTTCTATAGTAGAATCAGTTCTCCGATTACTTCTCAGATCATCTTCGTCAGGCTCTCGTCGATCGCGCCGATCTTGAAGCGCTGGATCTTGGATGAGGACGAAAGCGGGAACTTCTCCTTCTTGATGGCGAGCTTGCGGATCTTCTTGTAGCTCGGGAAGGACGCGTTGACCTCGGTGATGATCGAACCGATGTGGTCCAGCAGTCCGGGCATGTCGTCCTTGTATTTCTCCATGCAGGCGTCGGAGGGATGGACGATGGCCATGATGCCCTCGATCTTCCTTGCCTCATCGGCCATATAGCCGCGGACACAGATCTGGTCGATGTCGTCGTACAGCTGGAAGGAGTCCTCGATCTCCTCGGGGAAGACGTTCTTGCCGCCCTCGGTGACGATGATGTTCTTCTGGCGGCCGGTGAGATAGAGGTAGTTGCGGCTGTCGAGGTGTCCGATGTCGCCGGTGTTGAGCCAGCCGTCCTCGGTGAGGATCTCGGCGGTGGCTTCGGGGTTCTTGTAGTAGCCCTGCATGACCATGGAGCCCTTGATGAAGATCAGGCCGTTGCCTTCCGAATCGGGATCGACGATTTTCTCCTCGACTCCGGGGAGGGTCTTTCCGACGCTGGTCTCGATGTAGTCGAAGACGGGGTTCAGGTTGATGATCGGGCTGGTCTCGGTCAGGCCGTAGCCCTGGACGAAGTCGATGCCCAGCTGGTTGTAGAGCTTGAATGTTGAGGCCGGAAGCGGGCCGCCGCCTGAGATGCAGATGCGGATCTTGTCGAGCGAGACCTTCTTCAGGATGAAGCCGAACATCTTCTGTCCGCCCTTCCAGTTGAAGTGCTTCTTGAGGAAGCCGCTGATGCCCATGAGGCCGCGGATGAGGCCGTTGACAATCGCGCCCTTCTCCTTGAGTCCCTTCATGATTCCGGCGATGACCTTGTTGAACAGCATGGGAACGCCGAGGAACATGGTGACTCCGCCTTCCTTGAGGTCCTTGAAAATCTGCTTGACCACGAGCTTCTTGCCGAAGACGATGCTGGCACCGACGGAGACGGCCTCGATGAAGACGGCCAGCATGGTGTATGCGTGGTGGATCGGCAGCAGCGCGTAGAACACGTCGTCGGGATAGATGTTCATGTTGCCCTGGGCCTGGTAGCAGTCGGAGACGTAGTTCTCATGCGAGAGCATGACGCCCTTGGGGGTTCCGGTTGTGCCGCTGGTGAACATGATGGCGGCCAGCTCCTTGCTGGTCGAATACTCGATGGGGTATGTCCCGGCACTCTGCATGTTGTAGAAGCCGTTCTCCCCCTCGCCTTCCAGGGCGATCTTGGGGATGTCCAGGGCAATCTTCCCGATCTTCTCGTTGTCGCAGAAGAGGACCTTGGTGTCTGCGAAAGCCATGAGGTTCGTGATGACATCCTCCGAGAGGGAATAGTCGACGGGAACGATGATGGCTCCGGCATAGGCTATGGCGAAGTATGCCATGGCCCACTCGGGGCTGTTCTTTCCGGTGAGGCCGACCTTGTCGCCGTGCCTGACGCCCAGCTCATACAGCTTGCTGGCGACGCCGGTGATGATCTTCCTGGCTTCGGAATAGGTGTATACCAAATGCTTCGGGGCGAAGACCTCGAACGCCTTGTTGTCGGGATATCTGGTAGTGGTGATGTCGAACAGCTCCTTGAGCGTGGGCCATTCGGCGTTGAAGAGCTTCCCTTCTCCTCTGAACTCGTCGAGGAAGTCCCAGGGAATCGGATTGTGCTTGGGTTTCTTGGACATTTTCTCCGCCTTTGAATTGTAATCACTTAAGTATTTCAAATCAGAAGTGTCTTTTTGAATGGGGAAATCTAATCATTTTCATGATTTCACCCCGAGGCAAGTATAGTGAAAACTCACTAATTTGACAAGTTTTCAAAAAATGTCAGAAAACTCAACCCTTTCTTGAATAAGCCCTGGCCAGGCCGCCCTCGGACGTCTCGCGGTACCTCTGGTTGATGTCCAGGCCTGTGTAGTACATGCTCTTGAGGACCATGTCGTAGCTGATGTTCCTGGTTCCGGTGAGGAAGTACGCGATGTTGGCGCAGTTGAGGGCCCTCATGGCGGCGACGGCGTTTCTCTCGATGCACGGGATCTGCACGAGTCCGCAGATGGGGTCGCAGGTCAGTCCCAGATGGTGCTCGAGCGCGACTTCGGCGGCGTACTCGATCTGGTCGATGCTGTAGCCGAAGGCCTGTCCCGCGGCGGCCGCGGCCATGGAGCATGCCACTCCGACTTCGGCCTGACATCCGCACTCTGCTCCGGAGACGGAGGCGTTGCGCTTTGCAAGCTCTCCGAACAGTCCGGCGACGCCGAGGCATCTGACGATCTGGTCGACGGTGAGCTTGCGCTTGTCCTTGAGATAGTAGAGGACTGCCGGCAGGACTCCGCAGGAGCCGCAGGTGGGAGCAGTGACGACGGTTCCGTTGTCGGCGTTCTGCTCGCTGCAGGCATAAGCGAAGGAGCATACGAGCTGGGACTCGACGAGCTCGGCGTGCTTGTTGACGGGAACCTGCTCGTAGAGGAACTTGGCCTTCCTCTGCACGTGCAGGGCTCCGGGCAGGACGCCGGACTTGGAAAGACCTTCCCTGATCTCGTCCTCCATCGCCTTCCAGACGGTCTTGAGGTAATCCCATATCTCCTTGCCCTCGTTGAGCTCGATGTACTCGACAAGGCCTATGTAGCGGAAGGAGCAGAACTGCTTGATCTCGGCGAAGGAGTTCTCGATGTAGACATCCTCCTGGGTTTGCTTCTTCGCCTGTCCCTCGATGACGATGTCGCCTCCCCCGATGCTCTCGAACCTCTGGCGCGCCATTTCGGCATCGCCCTGGAATGCGATGAGGTCAAGCGTGTTGGGATGCCTGATGTCGGCGGGGTCGGTATCCGAGAAGACGACCTCCACGGACTTCGGGGCGAAGGTGTCCGTCAGGACGCGGTCGGTTCCGTGGCCCTTTCCGGTCTTGGAGAGGCTTCCGTACAGGATGGCCCTGAAGCTGTCGGCCTTGGGATATTTCTCCTTGAACCATTCGGCTGCGAAGCCGGGTCCCATGGTGTGTGAGCTGGAAGGCCCTTTTCCGATTTTGTATATGTCTCTGATGGATCTCATGGCAATACCTCTGTTCTTTTTCCGGGTTTAATAATATTATACGGCCATGCGCAGTTCAAGAGCGATGACCCGCGACATGGATCTGCTCCATGGCCCCGTCTTCAGCAAGATCATGGCCTTTGTGTTCCCTCTCATGCTGACGAACATGCTCCAGAGCGTCTACAACGCCGCGGACATGATCATCGTGGGTCTCTCGCACGTCGAAGGCGCCATCGGAGCCATCGGAACCACCGGTGCGATGGTGGCGATGATCATCAACCTGTTCGCCGGTTTCGCGCTGGGGTCGAACGTCATGGTCGCACGCTCCATCGGCGAAGGAAGCCGCGAGAAGGCCGAGGACGCCGTGCACACGGCGATGACGCTCTCGATCATCACGGGCCTGGGCACGATGGCTCTGGGACTTCTCATCAGCAGGCCGCTCCTGCGCGCTCTGGGCGACCAGGGGCACATCCTTGAGCTGGCGTCCCTCTACACGAAGATCTACTTCCTCGGAGTCCCCTTCATAGCCGCGACGAACTTCCTCATCTCCATTTTCAGGGCAAAGGGCGACACGAAGACCCCGCTCGTGGTGCTTACGATAACGGGCATCCTGAACGTGGGGCTGAACCTGCTCTTCGTCCTGGGCTTCGGCATGTCGGTCGACGGTGTCTCGCTGGCCACGGGCATCTCCAACATGGTCTCCATGGTCATCCTGGCCATAATCCTGCACAAGGACACGGGCTTCTGCCACTTCGAGATCAGGAAGATGAGGCTGGAGAAGTACGCGCTGAAGGGAATCATCCTCAACGGTCTGCCGGCAGGCCTGCAGGGCGCGATCTTCTCGGTTTCGAACATGCTCATCCAGAGCAACATCATCAGCATCAACAACGCGCGCTTCCCCGGCGGTTCGGACATCATCGACGGAAACGCTGCGGGCGGAAACATAGAGGGCTTCGCATACGTGGCAATGAACTCGGTGACACAGGCCACCGTGACCTTCGTCAGCCAGCACTACGGGGCCAGAAGCACGAAGAGGATCAACAAGGTCATCTGGAACTGCTACCTGGCTTCGTTCCTGGTCTCCGAGTCGGTCTCGCTCTTCCTGCTGCTGATGCGCCCGGTGATCGTTCCCCTGTACGTCTCCTCTCCGCACGCCATCGAGGCCGCGTTCACCAGGCTGCGGATCATGTTCATAATCTACTTCACCGTAGGCTTCATGGAGGTCGGTTCAGGTGTGGTGAGGGGCATGAACAGGTCGGTTCTGTCCACGCTTGTGTCGCTCTTCGGGTCCTGCGTGCTGAGGATCATCTGGCTGCTGACAGTGGTCAAGGCGCACCCGACGCTGGAGATGGTCTACATCGCCTATCCCATTTCCTGGACCCTCACCGCGTTCATCCACTTCATCGTGGGAACGACGCTGAGGAAGAAGTTCATCCGTCTGTATTCGGAGCCTGAGGAACCTCAGCCTCCTCAGGAGACCTGCCCACAACCCTCGTGATCACGGGCATGAGG
>JAGABK010000118.1 GCA_017614625.1 Spirochaetales bacterium | reverse complement strand
CGTCGTAGTTCAGCGACCTGAGGGCGCGCAGGAAATCGTCCACGGGAAGGTCTCCCTCGCCTATGAGGGTGTCCGTTCCGTCCTTCCTGTCGCCGATCCTGACGTTGCGGATGTAGGCGCCCAGGGTCTTTATCGTGGTCTCCGCCGACTCCTCCCCGTCGAAGAACGTGGCCCTGATGTTCCACGAGGCTCCGATGGCCGAGGATGCGAACACGTTGATGATCTCAAGCAGGTTGCCCGTCCTTGCCAGCGGGCCGTAGGTCTCGAAGAGGATCCCCACGTTCTGGCGTTCGGCGCGGGCGATTGCGTCGGAGAACTTCTCCAGCAGCGCGTGCGGGTCCGGCCTGTCGCTTACATGGACGATGACGTTCTCGATTCCGGAGAGCGCGGCCATGTCCACGTACTGGACCAGGGCCACGGACGTGGCCTCGTCCGACTCGACCGGAACGGGATAGGAGAGCGCGCAGACCTCGACGCCGTTGTTCCTCAGGATGTTGCGTCCCTCGGACACGCGCTCGGAGCGCAGCACGCTGTCTGCGTGCTCCTTGCGCTCGGCCACGGCATCCCAGATCTCGAAGCCGTCCATGCCGTAGCCCGAGGCGAAGCGGCACAGGGCCTCGAAGGTGGGCCTGTCAACGTTTTTCGTCGAAAAGGAAAGCTTCATCTCTGGGACTCCTCGAAGGCTATCTTGTTCAGGGCGTTGATGTAGGCCCTGATCGATGCGCCGCAGATGTCGGATGAAAGACCGTTGCCCGAATAAAGCCTGCCGTTGCTCCTGAGGCGCACAAGCGCCGAGCCCAGGGACTCGCGGCCTTCGGTGACGGCCTGGATCTGGAAGTCGTCCAGCTCGTAGTGGTGGCCGATGCACTGCTCTATGGCCATGAACGCGGAGTCGATCGGTCCGTTTCCGGTACCTGTTCCGCTTATCTTCTCGCCGTCGCGCTCAAGCACGACGTTGGTTACGCTGTTGACCTTGTTGGACATGGTGCCGATGTAGTTCTTCAGCTTGTATGTGGCAGGAACCTGCATGGCGGTCGAGGCGATGATGGCCTCGAGCTCCTTGCCTCCTATGGAGGACTTCTGCTCGCACAGCCTCATCAGGGCCTCGTAGACCTTGCCCAGGTCTCCGTCGGAAAGGTCGTAGCCCAGGGACTTGACGGCCTCGCCCACCTGCTGGACGGTGCTCTCGGAATCGAGGAAGACCGCCGAGCCTCCCAGGGCCGGCTTCTCCTCCATGTCCTGCCTGCTCTGCATCTTGCGGAGCAGTCCCTCTATGTCTGACTGAAGCTCGGTGAGTCTGAGGTTGGAAGAGACGCCCAGCTCTGCGCCCTTGACCTTGAAGGCCTGTGCGAAGGCATCGATCCTCAGGGCGTCCTTTCCGGTCACGAGGGCCTTGATTCCGTCGCAACCGGCCTGGATGGATGCAAGGGCATCGGCCACCGCGAGGCTTATGCTGTCGGAGACCCTGACGGTCACGGGGACGGAGACTGCGGCCTTGACGGCCTTGACTATGGCTGCGAACTGCTCTGGAAGCATAAGGCCGGCGTCGTCGCAGATGGCGATCGAGGTCGCCCCGCTCTCCCTTGCTGCCGAACATGCCTGCACGAGGAAGGCCCCGTCGCAGCGGGTGGCATCCAGGGCCTCGAACTCGACGTCCTCGCACAACTCGCGCGAGGCCTTGACCAGGGCCTGGATCTTCTCAAGCATCTTGGGGGCCTTCAGGCGGTACAGGTACTCCATCTGGACCGTGGACACCGGAAGGCTGACGATCAGCCTCGGACGGCGGGCTCCCTTCAGGCACGATGCGGCGACCTGGGCCTCCTCGGCGCTGTCACCGGAGGGAATTGCCACGCAGGCGTTTCTCACCGACTGGGAGATCGTCCTGTAGATGATTCCGTCCTCCTTGGGATTCGCGACCTTCGGCAGCTCGATGACGTCTGCGCCGTATCCGTCGATCCCCATGGCGATGGCAAGCTTCTCCCTGAAAAGCAGATTGGCGGATCCGCTTTTTCCCAATTCCCTGAGCGTATAGTCCGAAACCGTGATTCTTCTCATGATATGCCCCGCTTTGCCGCACCTGTGCGTTTCTGTATATAGTTGCATATATGATTTCCAAAACGCAGAGAAGTGTCAACATGGATAAGGAAATGTTTGTTGTCAGACGGAAGCTTCAGTATGCTTTCGGAGCCATCTGTGCAGCAGGAAGACGGCCACGAAGACGCTGACGGCCTCGCCCACAGGAAGGGCCGCGGCGATTCCGTTCTCCGTGAAGAGCCTGTCCAGGAGGAACATGAACGGGATGTAGATGACGACCTCCCTGACGAAGGCGTGGATTATCGTCCCCTTCCCGTTTCCCATGGCCTGCATGCAGAACGAGGCGTTGTAGTTGAGGAACTGAACCGGCGATGCCAGGCACCTGATGCGAAGGAAGACCGCAGCATAGGCCACAGTGAGAAGAGCGGACTGCGCGTCACCCGAGGAAGTGCTCAGGAAGAGTCTCACCGCAGGTCTTGCGAAGATCTGGAAGAGCGCCAGGCAGACCACTGAGACCGTCAGTCCCGCAATGCGGGCGTCCCTGATGGTCTCCTTCATTCGGGCGTGGTTGCCCGAGGCGAAGTTGTAGGCCACTATCGGAAGCATTCCCTGGCAGATTCCCACGTTGACGGCGTTCGGAATCCTCTCCACCTTGATGACGATTCCCATTCCGGCGAGTATCAGGTCGCTGTGCGCGGCGGCCAGCATGTTGGTGCATATCGAGGCCAGGTCGAAGAGTCCTGTGAGAAGCGAGCTGGGAACTCCGACTGCGAACAGCCTTCGGACGCTCTCGCGCTCCGTCTGCCTGGCCTTCTTCGGGGACATCGACAGAGGGGCATCCTTGGAGGCATGCATGTATGCGACAAGCAGGTAGACGCAGGCGCAGATGTTCGAGATAAGGGTGGCGATGGCAGCTCCGGTGACCTCCTGCCCCCTGGGAAGGATGACGAACATGAAGAGCGGGTCCAAAGCCACGTTGAGAAGTCCGCCCATGCTCAGGCCCATGCTGGCCTTTCCGGAGAAACCGGTGTTGCGCAGAAGGTGCGCCAGGACCTGGGACAGCACGGCAGGAAGGCAGCCTGCGACGATGACGATCATGGCATAGCTTCTGGCGAAGCCTATCGTGGCGTCCGAAGCGCCCAGGAAGCGCAGGATGGGATTGATGAAGAGTCCTATCAGGAGTGAATACGTGAGGGCCGCGGCGACGGTCCACATCAGGCTGAAGGAGCTGACCTTCTCGGCTTCGTCGGGCCTTCCGGCACCCATGAGCCTTGCCACGAGGCTTCCGCCTCCGATTCCGAAGAGGTTGCCCATGGCCACGTTCATCATGACCAGGGTCAGGGTTATCGTGGTGGCCGCCACCATGTAGGAGTTGCCCGCCCTTCCGATGAAGAAGGTGTCCACCATGTTGTAGATGAGGTTGATCATCTGGCTGATTATGGTGGGTATGGCCATGGTCAGCAGTGCCTTGGGCACCGGTGTGGTCGAGAACAGCTCCTGTTTGCTAATTGACTGCGCAGCCATTAAAGAAAAAACTCCTCTGCGAGGAGGAGTTTACCACATACACGGTCGAATGACCATCATAATCCGCCCAGGACCTTGTAGAGAAGCCGGTGCAGCGTCGCAGCCTCCTCCGGAGAGAGGGCCACGCAGCCTCCGAGCTTTCCGGGGACGCAGGAGAGCTTCTCCCTGAGCGCCATGCCCTCTTCCGTGGGGG
>JAGABK010000117.1 GCA_017614625.1 Spirochaetales bacterium | reverse complement strand
CGGCTTCGACATCCACGTCATCTATGAACACGCCCTTCATGTACGGTACAAGATGCAGTCTGTCGTTCCTTCCTGTCTTCACCTCAAGCAGAAGAGCCTGGGCTCCGTCCATCACCGAAACCACCTCGGCGACTTCCTCGTTCTCATATACCAGCTTCATACCCTGAAGGTCAGCTGTGTAAACCTCTCCCTCACCAAGCTTGCTGGCCTGTTCTCTTGGTACAAGAATATCCCAACCGGAAACAAAGCGTGCATCCTCCGGACTGTCTATCCCGCGGAACTTTATCAGAAGTTCCCCGGAATGCGACTGGACGGATTCAATCACCTCCTTTCTGGTCTTGTCCCCACGCTGCAAGGTAACTTCCTTCAGCTCAAAGAAATGGTCGAAGTCATCCGAAAACGGATGGACCTTGACAAAGCCTCTGACTCCGTGGGGGGATCTGATTACTCCGGTTGCAAGGACCTGTTTCATACCGTTCAGTCAAGAATCTCAAGGCTGGCATGCTTGCCGCTTTTGGTCGCCGTCGCGCTGAGGATGGTCCTCAGGGCCTTGGCGATCCTGCCCTGCTTGCCAATCACCTTGCCGATGTCGTCCGGAGACACGCGGAGCTCGAGGATCGTTGACTTTTCTCCCTCAACGACGTTGACCTCCACTGCGTCGGGATCATCGACGAGTGATTTGACGATGTATTCGACAAGTTCCCTTTCCACTTACTCAGTCCTTTGCAGGAGCTTTGGTGGCCTTGATACCCTGCTTTGCGAAAAGACCCTTGACTGTGTCCGACGGCTGTGCACCGTTGTTGAGCCAGTAGGTTGCTCTCTCCGCATCGATCTTGACCTGGTTCTCTTCGGCCTCGATGGGATGATAGAAACCTATCTCCTCAAGGGGTCTTCCGAGATTTGAAAGTCTGGAATCAATGACAACGACTCTGTAATAGGGTCTCTTCTTCGTACCGAATCTCTTCAGTCTGATACTAACGCTCACGTCTGTCCTCCTAAACGAATCTCAATTCATGCCCATCTGCTTCATCATCGCAGCCTGGTACTTCTTATTCTTAGCGAGCTTCTTCATGTTCAGCCGCATCTTTTCAAACTTCTTCAGAAGATGTCCGACCTCTCCGACGGATGTTCCGCTTCCCTTGGCGATCCTCTTCTTCCTGGCAGGGCCGATTATATAGATATTCTGCCTTTCCTGGAAGGTCATGGACTGGATAATCGCCTTTTCCTTCAGCAGCTCCTGCTTGTCGATGTCGTCTTCCGAGACGGCGCCCTTCGCGCCCGGCAGCATGTCAAGGATCTTGCCGATGCCGCCCATCTTGGTCATGTTCTCGATCTGCTCCAGGTAGTCCTGCAGGTCGAAGGTGTTCTTGGCCATCTTCTCCTGCAGCTTCTCGGCCTGCTTCTGGTCGAACGCCTCCTGGGCCTTCTCGACCAGCGTGACGATGTCGCCCATTCCCAGGATGCGGCTCGCCATGCGGTCAGGATAGAACGGCTCGAGGTTGTCCAGCTTCTCGCCCACGCCGATGAACTTGATGGGCTTGCCGACGACCTCCCTAAGCGAGAGGGCCGCACCGCCACGGGTGTCCGAATCGAACTTGGTGAGCACGACGCCGGAGATTCCGACCTTCTGCTCGAACTCCTGCGCGATTGTCACCGCGTTCTGACCGGTCATGGCGTCGGCTACGAACAGCGTCTCGACCGGGCTGACGGCCTTGTTGACGTCCATCAGCTCCTGCATCATCTGGTCGTCGAGGTACATTCTTCCGGACGTATCGACGATCAGCACGTCGTACTGCTCGCGCTTGGCCTTCTTCAAGGCGTTCTCCGCGACCTTGACCGGGTCCTTGGACTCAGGCTCGGCGTATACGGGGACATCGACCTGCTCGCCCAGGACCTGCAGCTGCGTGATGGCGGCGGGCCTTATCAGGTCGCAGGCGGCCATCATGACGCGGCGGCCCTGCTTCTTCAGCAGCTTGGCCAGCTTGGCGCTCGTGGTGGTCTTACCGGAGCCCTGGAGACCCATCATCAGGATGACCGACACGGTGTCGGGTCCGCGCAGGTTGAGCTTCTGGTGGTCCGGGTCTCCGAGGAGCTGGACCATCTTGTCGTAGACGATCTTGGTGAACTGCTGTCCGGGATCGACGGCCTTCAGGACCTTGTCGCCCCTGGCCTCTTCCATCGTCCTGTTGACGAAGCGTCTTACGACGCGGAGATTGACATCCGCATCCAGCAGCGCAACCTTGATTTCCTCCATTGCGTCCTGGACGTTTTTCTCCGTAATCTTCGACTTTCCGGATATAGAGCGTATTATCGATGAGAACTTGTCACTGATCGAATCAAACATAACCGAGCAATTATGAACTAAAACAGATATATTGTCTAGTACGCGCGGAATTTATCTCCGGACGATTCACTTCGCCGCGCGGATGAGTATCTTCGCCAGGAAATCGGTGTCAGGTCCTATGGAGGCCAGGTTCAGGTATTCGCCCACGGAATGGGCTCCGTTTCCCGCAGGTCCCATGCCGTCCACGCAGACCGGGACGAACGGGCTGACGAAGTTGGCAGCAGACAGTCCACCGCGTTTTCTGACTTCGAAGCCGCGCCCTTCCTCGGATGCGAGGGTCTTGAGGAAAGCAACGAAATCAAGCGTCTTCTGCGAAGGCACCATGGGAGGCTCGAACCTGGTGAGGGTCCTTTCGACCTTCACGCCTGCCTTCTCGGCATGCCCGTACAGGTCCTCAATGAGCCTGTTGGCCTTCTCCGCCTCCTCAATGAGCTCGTATCTGATCTCGCCCGTCATCTGCGCGTTCTGGGCCACCACGTTGGACGCCGTTCCTCCGGAAACCAGGCCGATGTTGGCCGTGGTCTCCCTCTCGCGGCTGACAAGGCCCATGATGCTGTTGATCCAGTACGACATCTCGGCGATGGCAGAGACCGAGCCGTTCGTCAGCATGGATCCGGCGTGGCCGGCCTTTCCTGTGAAGACGAAGGTGAACTTGATCATTCCCTTGCGCTGGATGCAGTGTATGGGCGTGTCCTCCGACTCGGCGGCCTCGGTGACGAGGCAGACGTCGCACTTCTTGGCAATCTCCTGCATGTAGGAGCGCGAATGCGGAGAGCCTATCTCCTCGTCGGGCTGGAAGACCACGATCAGGTTCAGCCTGTCCAGCACGGCCCTGTCGAGCGACTCCACGGCGTAGAGCGTGGAAAGAAGCCCGTGCTTCATGTCGCAAACGCCCGGTCCGCGGGCCACGTCGCCGTCGATGGAGAAAGGCCTCTCCTTCACCGTTCCCTTCGGGAAGACGGTGTCCATGTGGCCGGTGATGAGGAAATCGTAATGCTGCGCTTCCCGGTTCACGGCGACGAAACACGGCGCCACCGCGCCGACATCGACCATGGAGGTCTTCCATCCGAGGGCGGAGAAGCGCCTGTCGAAGAATGAGGCGACGGCCCGGATTCCTTCGGGGGCGTCCTGGGCGCTGTCGATGTTCACAAGGGCCTCGAGGTCCTTCAGATAGAGGTCATATGTCGCCTTGTCCATGTCTCAGAGCTCCCCGCACCTTCCGCAGGCTACGAAGTGGCCGGGCTTCACCTCCACCAGAGGCGGATTCTTCTCGCGGCAGCCGTCGCATGAGAAGCGGCAGCGCTTGGCGAAGCGGCACTCGTCCTTGGGATTGATCGGCGAGGAGATCTCGCCGCTGAGGATCGTCTGCTGCCTGTTCTCGATGACCTCCGGGATGGGGATGGCTGAGAGCAGAGCCTGCGTGTACGGGTGCATCGGATTGTCGAAGAGCTCCTGCGTGGGCGCCTTCTCGACTATCTGGCCCAGGTACATGACGGCGATCTCGTCGGCGAAATGGTTGACGACCGCAAGGTCGTGGGTGATGAAGATGTAGGACAGCCCCAGCTTCTCCTGCAGGTCCTCCAGCAGGTTCAGGATCTGGGCCTGGATCGAGACGTCGAGGGCGGAGACCGGCTCGTCGCAGACGATGAACTTGGGGTTGAGGGCCAGGGCCCGGGCGATGCCGATGCGCTGCCGTCTGCCGCCGTCCAGCTCGTGTGGGTATGTGTTGATCAGCCTTTCGGCAAGACCTACGGTCTCCATGAGCTCCAGGACGCGGTTCTCGATGGCCTTCTTGCCCGTGACGATCTTGTTGATCTTCAGTGTCTCTGTCAGGGTCTGGTTGATGGTATATCTGGGATCCAGCGATGAGAAAGGATCCTGGAAAATGATCTGCATGTCCTTTCTCAGCTTCTTCATCTCGCCGCGTCCGAGCTTGGTTATGTCCCTGCCCTCGAAGAAAATCTCTCCGCTTGTGGGCTCGACCAGCCTGAGGATGCAGCGTCCGGTCGTGGTCTTTCCGCAGCCCGACTCTCCGACTATTCCAAGGGTATGGCCTTTCTCGATCGAGAAGCTCACGTCGTCGACGGCGTGGAGCATTCCCCTGGGTGTCTTGAAGTATTTCTTGAGGTTCCTTACCTCCAGTATGTTTTCAGCCATATGCACCTCTCAGTCCTTCTCAGGACGCTCGATCCTGAAAGCGGGGTCGTCGTATGCCGAGCATGCGACCATGTGCGTGTCGGAGACCATCCTGGGCTCCGGAACCTTCTCCTTGCATGCGGCCGTTGCGTAGCGGCACCTGGGTGCGAACGCGCACCCCTTGGGCAGGTTGGACGGGTCCGGCATGAGTCCGGGGATGGGCTTGAGCCTCTCGTCGCGGTTGTGGATGTTGGGCAGCGAGTTGAAAAGTCCTTCCGTGTACGGATGCTTCGTGTGGTTGAACACATCGCGGAGCGTGCCGTACTCGATGATCTTTCCGGCGTACATGATGGCGACCTCGTCGCAGACGTCGGCTATGATTCCCAGGTCGTGGGTGATCATGATCATGGACATTCCGCGCTCGTCGCGCAGCTTCTTCATCATCGCGATGACCTGTGCCTGGATCGTCACGTCGAGGGCCGTCGTGGGCTCGTCGGCGATCAGGACGCCCGGGTTGCATGCAAGGGCGATGGCGATGACGACACGCTGCTTCATTCCGCCTGAGAACTGATGCGGATACTCGACGGCTCTTGCAGCCGGGATTCCTACCAGCTCGAGCATCTGCTGGGCCGACTTGAATGCCTGCTCCTTGGTCGTGGGGTTGTGCAGCATTATCGCGTCTGCAATCTGCTGTCCCACGGTGAAAACGGGATTCAGGCTCGTCATGGGATCCTGGAAGATCATGGCCAGGTCGGCTCCGCGGAACTTTTCGAGGTCCTTCTGCTTCATCTTCAGGACGTCCTTGCCGTCAACAACCAGCCTGTCGCACTCGACCTTTCCCGGATACGGGACCAGGCGCAGCATGGAAAGGGCCGTGGTGGTCTTTCCGGCGCCGGTCTCTCCCGCCAGTCCGAGGGTCTTTCCCTTCTTCAGCGTTATGTCGATTCCGTTGACGGCGTAGACCGTCTCCTTCTCAAGGACGAACTTGACCCTGAGGTTCTTCAGGTAGAGGGCCACATCCTCGGGAATCTTCTCCTCAACGGCTTTCTTCTTGTCTTCAGCCATGCTTCACCCCCTACTTCCTGAGTTTCGGATCCAGGGCGTCGCGCAGACCGTCGCCCAGCAGGTTGAATGCCAGGACGGTAATCAGGATGGCGATGCCCGGGAAGATCGTGAGATAGGACGCCGTGCGCACGTACTGGCGGCCCAGGTTGAGCATGCTTCCCCACTCCGGAGCCGGAACGGGAACGCCCAGTCCGAGGAAGCTCAGCGACGACGTCGCGATGATCGCCGAAGCGATTCTCAGCGTGATCTGGACGATGATCGGCGAGAGGCAGTTGGGAATGACGTGGAAGGCTATGATCCTGGCCTCGGACATTCCCGTTGCCTTGAGGGCCTCGACATATTCCTGGTTGCGCACCGAAAGCACCGCCGCACGTGTGATTCGCACGAACTGCGGCACGCTCGTTATTCCTATCGCCAGCATGAGGTTGAACGTGGATGCCCCCAGTGCCGACACTATGACAATTCCCATCAGGATCGAAGGCACGGCCGACAGGACGTCGTTGCACCTCATGATGATGTCCTCGGCGATTCCGCAGTAGTATCCTGCGATGGAGCCCAGGACGACTCCTATGACCATTCCGATCATGGTCGCGGCGAATCCGACGCCAAGCGAATACCTTGCTCCGTAGAGGACGCGCTTGAAGATGTCGCGTCCCAGGTCGTCCGTTCCGAAGATGTGCTCCTTGCACGGGCGGATCAGCTTCTGGGAGATGTTCAGGTCTGCGATCTCGGTGTCGTAGTCGAAGAGGACGTCCGCGAAGCAGGACACCAGGACCAGGATGGTTATGATGGCCAGTCCGATCATCGCACCCTTGTTCTTGCGCAGGTTGTGCAGGATGATCCTCATCTGGCTCTGTCTTACGTATTTCTTCGAAACGAGTTCGGGAGTAATCTGGGTTGTCTTTTCAGCGCTCATCTTGATCTCCTCCTTCCCCTCTGGTACATGGCCTTGATCCTCGGGTCGATGACCGCGTAAAGCAGGTCGACCGCAAGGACGACAAGTCCGATGCTGAACGATTTCAGGATGATGCAGCCGACTACCATGGGCACATCACGAGAATTGACGCTGTCTATTATCAGCTTGCCCACTCCGGGCCATGCGAATATCGTCTCGGTCAGAACCGATCCTCCCAGACAGGCGGCGAACTGGCCTCCTGCGATCGTGATGATGGGGATAAGGGCGTTGACCAGCGCGAATCTCATGACTACGCGGAACTCGCTGTTGCCCTTCGCCCTCTCCGTGCGCAGATAGTCCTGGTTCAGGACGTCCAGCATGGAGGACCTGGTTGTTCTTGCAAGTGTGGCCGTAAGGCCGGTTCCGACCGTGATGGCCGGAAGGATGACGCTGGCTATGCCGCGGAATCCGCTTGTCGGTATCCATTTGACATTCAGCGCTATGGTGATGATGAGCATGAGTCCGAGCCAGAAGTTCGGGATCGAAAGTCCCAGAAAGCTCAGGACCATGCAGCTGTTGTCCGCGAACGTTCCGCGTTTGATGGCGGAGTAAATGCCCAGAGGTATTGAAATTATCACCGAAACAAGAATCGAGGCGGCGGCGAGAACGACTGTCGCCGGCATCTTCTCAAGATAGCTTTCAAGGACAGGCTTTCCCGTTATGTAGGATTTTCCCAGGTCCCCGCGGACGAGACCGCTCATGTACCTGAGGTAGCGTTTGATCATCGAGCCGTTGAGGTTGTACTGCTCGCGCAGCTGCTGGGCTTCTTCTT
>JAGABK010000116.1 GCA_017614625.1 Spirochaetales bacterium | reverse complement strand
GGGCGGTTCCGTTTCGGCTCCTGACAGTGCGGGAGCGACTGCAGGCAGAAGCATGCCTGAAGGAATGAATATGCCGTCGGATTTCTCCGCATGGGGAGGAAGGGCCGGTTCTTCTGCGCCCAGGACCTCATGGCTGGAGGTGGGCATCTACGTGCTTGTTCTTCTTCTGGCGATAGCCGGAGTCTGGTTCTTCAGAAGGAACAACGAGTAGGACCACGGGGTTCACGAGTCTTACGAAGGCCACGAAGGCCACGAACGTCACGACCGTCACGAACCCCCACGAATTATCAAAACAAGCCCGTTCGGAATCATTCGGACGGGCGTTTTCTTTTGGGCTTCAGGTCCAGCAGGAAAAGGCCGTGGCGGTTGCAGCAGGCGTAGACGCGCTCGACGCGGTTGATCTTGAAACGGGTCCCGGCACCTCCCTCCGGATAGAGCTTGACGAACTGGACGCCCTGGTCCGATACGGCTGCCAGGAAGGAGATGTAGTGGGTCTTGGTCATGGGGTGGTCCAGCGTGACATAGTATTCGTCCTCCACGACCTCGAGGTTTATGGCGTGGTCGGAATCCGGGGTCTCCGCCTCCAGAGGGGGAAGGGTGAGGCCGCAGCAGCTTATCACCGTCTCGCCGGAGGTGCGGATGACGTTGCCGCACACCGGGCAGACGTAGAACCTGCATTTGTTCATGTCCGAGGACCTGTTCCTGTTGCGCACGTCCACGCCGGAAAGCAGTTCTATCACCGAGATGTCCAGGGCCCTGGCGAGGGGCTCTATCAGGCCGATGTCGGGAAAGCCCCTTCCTGTCTCCCACTTGCTGACGGCCTTGCCGCTGACGCAGACCTTTTCCGCCAGCTCCTCCTGTGTCATCTTCTTGCTTTCGCGGAGCCTTTTGATCAGGGCTCCGGTGACGTAGTTGTCCATTTTTCCACTCCTGTCCGCTTCAGAGTAGCAGACTGGTTACCCGTAGGCAACCTACGTGTCGTGGAGAAGTAAAAGAACAAACTGTTCATACCTTTGACGATATGGTATTCTTCCTGTACGCATCTCAGGTGGAAAAAGGGACTTTGATGGGAATACTGGACTATTTCATTGAAAACTACATCATGATCTTCGAGCTGGTCGGGCTTCTCGTGATAATGAAGGTGAGCGCCCATCTTTCCGGCCGCATGAAGCGCCTGACGGTTCTTATTGTCATACTCCTTCTTGCAGAGTCCGTGATATTCAGTCTCGAGCAGTGGACCCAGTCATTCGAGACCCTCAGTTTCATGCGTCCGGTCCTGACCGCGGGCCTTTATTCCATTTATCCGGTGATCCTCATGGCTCTGACTTCGCTGACCGTAGGAAAGCCGACAGGAAAGAACATGCTGCTCGGCATTCCGTGGGCCGTTTGCGTGCCGGTCTTCTTCACTTCCCAATGGACGCACCTCTGCGCCTGGTTCACGGAGGACAACCATTATCAGGGCGGATTGCTCAGCTATCTGCCGTATTTCCTTTTCGGATTCTACATCGTTGTCTTCATGGTCAGGAACGTGATCTACTTCCGGAGCTATTCGCGGATGAACCGCTTCGCCACACGTTACATAGCCCTGGGTTCGGTTGCGGGACTTCTTCTGTACATGCTCGCCGGAGGAGACCGGGATTACAGCACGATCTTCTCTTCGGCGATTCTTCTCTATTACGTGCTGGTCTATATCCACATGGCTAAGATGGACCCTCTTACATCTCTGCCCAACAGACAGAGCTACTATCAGGACCTGGAGAACGAGAACCAGAACATCTTCGCCGTCATCTCAATAGACATGAACGACCTCAAGTACCTGAACGACAATCTGGGACACGAAGCGGGCGATGCCGCCCTGGTGGCTTTGGCCGGGATAATCAGAAAGCATTGTCCCAGGGGCTGCACTCCGTACCGGGTTGGAGGGGACGAGTTCCTGATCACCTGCCGCGGCATAAGCGAGTTCGATATCATGGCCGCCATATCCGCAATGAAGGGCGACCTGGCG
Organism: Spirochaetales bacterium; assembly: GCA_017614625.1. Taxonomy (GTDB): domain Bacteria; phylum Spirochaetota; class Spirochaetia; order Sphaerochaetales; family Sphaerochaetaceae; genus UBA9732. Next base: position 1,700 of record JAGABK010000116.1, on the reverse strand, counting down.
AAGACTTCCTGCAGCTGCGCCTTCGGTTATGCGCTGTGCGACGGTGCTGATTCGATAGAAAAGGCGCTCAAGGCTGCGGACGACCGCATGTATTCCGACAAGGCGGCGTTCAAACGGGAGCGCGGCGACCGGAACTGACCACCGCATAGAGCATGCTGTCGAAATCCGGAAGGGCGCTTGTCAGTCCCTGTTCGATGATCCCAAGGCCGTTGCGGCCGATCTCTTCTGTGAAAGTCCTGAAGTTCACCATGCGGCAGGAAGTGCCTGAAACCATGACCTTGCCGGAAAAATGATTGCGTTCCTTCAGTTTGAAGGCATCGTTTATGTCAGTGTTGAATTCGGTCCCGCCGTCTCCCATGGAACAGACAAGGGCTATCCCGTCGTCCGAAAGGTGGTCATGTATGAAGCGGTAGAAACCGTCGCGGTCGCAGTCTCGCACCAGCATGTGGACCACCGCCACGGCGTAGATGAACCGGTACTTCTCCGTACCGGAATGGGAAAGGCAGTCCATGACGCGGAAGGAGTCCGCGAAGGCGGGGAACTTCTCCTTGCAGTACCGTATGGCCTCTTCGGAGATGTCGGTGGCAAGAAGGGAATAGCCTTCCCGGAGAACGGGGACGGCGTCCCTTCCTTCCCCGCAGCCGATTTCCAGGACGGGGTCGTTCTTTCCGATGTTGTATTCCTTCAGCTTCCCAAGGACTATGGGCGTGCTTTTGTCGCTGGCCCAACTGTAGCCTTTCTCATGGATCGCTTTGTATCTCTGCTCGTAGGCTTCGTAGTACTGCGGCATGGCTTTTCCCTCAACGTCCTGTTGCCCTGAAGGCCAGGTGCGAGTCGAAGATGAACGAGTCGGTGGGCTCGCTTCCGGCGGCGTCTGAGAAGAAGCCGTCGATGACGAAACCTGCCCTGATAAGGCCGCCAATCAGGGAATCCAGGGTGTGGGAGAACTCCACGGTGTCGCTGCGGGCAAGGCGTTCATCCAGCTGCTCCTTCGAGAAAGACCGGAGGTGGGAGAAGGGGATTGTGTATTTCACCTTCAGCCTGCGCTCCTGGACCTTCTCGTCGAAGGTGTAGATGACGGGGTTTGCGGTTCCGAAGATGAAGGTGCCTCCTTCCTTGAGAACCCTGCGGATCTCGCCGTAGAGGCGGTCGATGTCGTCTATGAAGTTCAGCGCCTGCGGCATTATGACGGCGTCGAAGGAACTGCCGGGGAAGGGCATATCCAGCACGTTGGCACAGACGGCTCCGGCCTTCAGATTGTATTTCGCAAGCGTCTGCCTGTCGCTTTCGATCTGGCTTTCGGATATGTCCAGTGAAGTAACCCTGCAACCGTAGGCCGCAAGGACCGGAGTCTGCTGGCCTCCGCCTCCGCAGGCGACAAGAACATCCTTTCCCTTCAGGCCGGATATCCACTCAAGCGGCACGCTCCTGAACGGGGTTGCCCGGATTTCAGGTCTGCCCTGACGGGCCTCATTGATACAGTCCTCCGTGACCGGTATGGTCCAGAAGTTGCGCATCGAGGCTTCGTTGTTCCAGGCTTTCCTGTTGGCGTCGTAGATATCCATGGCTTTTCCGGGTACAATTGTAGCATGTATCGGACAAGGCGGGTTGAAAAGGATTTCTATCTTCAGGATGCATATGCGGCTGCAAAGGCTGTCTGCGGAAAGATCCTGTGCGTCCGGCAGGAAAACGGAAGCATC
>JAGABK010000115.1 GCA_017614625.1 Spirochaetales bacterium | reverse complement strand
GAAAGGTATAAGGCCTTAAGCTCATTCTTCGAGGAGACGAGGAAAGAAGCCTTCCGCCTGACGCTGCCTGAGCTGCTTCAGAAGCTCTACATGCAGGGCGGATACAAGGCCTACCTGGACTCGGACGAAAGCCGCCGGGTCTTCAGGGAGCACTACGAATACCTCTTCTCCTACGCGGTGGACCACGAAGCCGCCGGAGACGGCCTTGCCGACTACGCCGCGTTCATCCGCGACAACCTGGGCTCGGGCGGCAAGCTTCCCGAGACTACGGTCCTGACCAAGGAAAGGTCCGGCGTCCAGCTCATGACCGTGCACAAGTCCAAGGGCCTCGAGTTCAAGGCGGTCATCTTCACAGGAACGGGAGGAAGGACGCGCGGTGACGAGTCCAGATACGTGTTCGAATACGGCGGAGACCTGATTTCGTCGGAGAACAAGGCCGTGAGGAAGATACTCGAGGAGGACGCCAACCTCAAGGAGGACGCAGAGCTCAAGCGCCTGATGTACGTGGCTTTCACCAGGGCCGAGGACCACCTGGTGGTCACGGGAAGCTTCAAGTTCAACAAGGACGGCTCTCCCAGCTGCGGCGATGTCCTCAAATGGTACATGTCCGCCGTAGGCGCAGACCTGCAGACCATGACCTGTTCCGATCCCGCGGTCACGCTGGAGGTTGTGACGGGCCTTGAGCCTCAGCGCGCCTTCCGCAGCCATGCGGGCAGGGCCTTCGGCACCGGCCGGGCCTTCCCGGTGTTCAACACCAAGGCCTCAAGGGTGGGTGTGACCTCCCACGACTACGAGGAGGAGATTCCGCTTCAGGGCGAAAGACTTCCGGTCTACGATTCGGATGCCATAACGGGGCCTTCTGAGATGCAGAGCCGCTTCGGAACCCTGTGCCACGAGGTTCTCGAGAAGAGGCTGAAATACGGAAGCTACGACAGCGTGGAGTGCTCCATCTGCTCCAGCGCGAAGGACAACGCTGTCCTTCTCCGGAGGGCGCGCGCGTTCGCCGACGGATTTGTTTCAAGTCCCTTCTTCGAAAAGATGGTACAGGGACATCGGACGGAAGAGGAGATGAGGTTCTACACGTACGACGACAGGGATCCCGCGGTGGCGGTGGAGGGGGTCATGGACCTCCTGGTGTACGGGGACGACTTCAATCTGGTGGTGGACTACAAGACGGACATGTTCCGCAATCCGGAGGTCCACAAGGACCAGTTGCTGACATACATACGCGTCGCGGAGGAGATCTGCGGCAAGAAGTGCCTGGGGGTGCTGTACTATCTGCGCGACGGAAGCACGGGACCCGTCTGGGACAGGGAAGGAAAGGAGGTTTGATCCTATGGAATTCAAGCATATGGACCTGGAGGAAAAGCAGCTCGACAGCAAGGAGATATACAAGGGGAACCTGCTGCATGTATTCAAGGACAGGGTGGCCCTTCCGGACGGAAAGGAGACCGACCGCGAGTACATAAAGCACGTTGGAGCCGTGGCTATCGTGGCCATGGACGACAACGGACGAATTGCCGTGGAGCACCAGTACCGCTATCCGTTCGGAACCGACCTCCTGGAGATCCCGGCCGGCAAGCTGGACTACGAGGGGGAGGACCATCTGGAGGCCGCCAAGCGTGAGCTGCGCGAGGAGACCGGAATCACCGCTTCCGAGTTCCAGTACATCGGACCCTTCTATCCCACATGCGCCTATTCCACGGAGGTCATCCACCTCTATTTCGCCTGGAACCTGTCTTTCGGCGAGAGGGAGCTGGACGAGGACGAGAACATCAACGTGGAGATGATGGACATCCGCGAGGTTGCGGACATGATCCTCAAGGGCCTGGTGCCCGACGGAAAGACCCAGACAGCGGTCCTGAAGGTGCTTGCGACGCTCTGAACACTTTGAACGTTTTTGAATGATTGGCAATCATAAGCGTTCACTTTGTGTGGAAACTGTTCGAATCCGATAAAAAACTCTTGAACTGCGCCTCGTTAAAAACATATTATGGTTGAAGAAGAATAATACTTTCACAGAGGTTGTCATCATGGATTACGCCAAGGAATCGTTGAAGAAGCATGCAGAGTGGAAGGGCAAGATCGAGGTCATCTCGACAGTGCCCGTCAAGTCGTCCCAGGATCTCTCGCTGGCCTACACCCCCGGTGTCGCACAGCCCTGTCTCGAGATCCAGAAGGACATCGACAAGAGCTATGAGCTCACGAGACGCTGGAACCTCTGCGCCGTCATCACAGACGGAACCGCGGTCCTGGGCCTCGGCGACATCGGACCGGAAGCCGGAATGCCCGTCATGGAAGGCAAGTGCGTCCTGTTCAAGCGCTTCGGCAACGTCGATGCCTTCCCGCTCTGCGTCAGGACCAAAGACGTGGACGAGTTCGTCAACACGGTCTACAACATCAGCGGCTCCTTCGGCGGAATCAACCTCGAGGACATATCGGCACCAAGGTGCTTCGAGATCGAGAGAAAGCTCAAGGAAAGGTGCGACATCCCCATCTTCCACGATGACCAGCACGGCACGGCCGTCATCACCCTGG
>JAGABK010000114.1 GCA_017614625.1 Spirochaetales bacterium | reverse complement strand
GGAATAGGCGAGCACCTGGAGGCCAGCATCCTGGCCACTCTGGACTGCATCGAGATCGGTGTCCCCAGGGTCATAAGCAAGGCCGGAAGCCAGGACCACGGCAAGATCCTCGCCCAGCTTGGCGCCGAGGTCATCTTCCCGGAGGACGAGGCCGGAGAGCGCCTGGCCCACAACCTGATAAGCCGCGCCAATCTTGACATGCTGCCGCTGTCGGACGACTTCTCCATCGCGAGTCTGGACATCAACCCGTCCTTCGCCGGCAAGTCCATTGTTGACCTGAACTGGCGCCGCAAGTACAACATCAACATCGTGGCCATCGTCCATGACGGCCATGCCGATGCGACGATCCTCCCGGAGACGGTCCTTCCCGTGGGCTGCAGGGTGGTCCTTTCGGGCAGCAACGAGGCTCTGGAGCGTTTCAGGAACGTCAACGCCAAGGGTATGGACTGATACTTAAAAATTATTAAGTAAATATTGTCTCAAAGGCTTTATCTTTTACCGGAATAATGGTATGTTCTACTCATGACCAGAACAGTTAAGGTGGGTCCGCTGTCCGTAGGCGGCGGCGCCCCGGTAAGCGTCCAGACGATGTACGACATTCCTCTCTCGAAACTGGAGGAGCGCTTCGATTCACGCATGGCCGTCCTCAAGGCCATGGGCTGCGACATGATAAGGTTCTCCTATCCCGACATCGCGGAGCATGACGCTCTCTGCGAAGTCGTGCGCAGATGCCCCATGCCCGTCGTTGCGGACATCCATTTCGACTGGCGCAACGCCCTGGACGCAATGGACTGCGGCGTGGCCAAGATAAGGATCAACCCGGGCAACATAGGCGAGAAGTGGAAGACGGAGGAGATCGTTCGCAAGGCCTCCGACAAGGGCGTGGCCATCCGCATAGGGCTGAACAGCGGCTCGCTTCCGCAGAAAGGCCGCGAGAAAGGCACCGTCTCCCTCATGGTGGACACCGCTCTGGAATACATCTCCTGGTTCGAGAACCTGGGTTTCTGCAACACTGTCGTGTCCCTCAAGGCATCCGACAGCGAGCTGAGCTACGAGGCCGCAAGGGAGTTCGCCTCGAAAAGCGACTATCCGCTTCATCTGGGCGTGACCGAGGCCGGAGGGGTCGTCTCCTCCTGCGTGCGCTCCACCTGGACGCTTGGACGCCTTCTCAGTCAGGGCATAGGCTCTACGATCCGCTATTCCATCACCGGAAGCATCGAGGACGAGGTCCAGGCAGGGGCCGAGCTTTTAAGGACGCTGGGTCTGCGCAGGGGCGGCATGAAGATCGTCTCCTGCCCCATGTGCGGCAGGTGCAGCTTCAACAGCCAGGGCTTTCTGAAGGAAGTGGAGCACGAGCTTCTTGCCACGGGCAAGGACATGTGCGTCGCCATCATGGGCTGTCAGGTCAACGGGCCGGGCGAGGCCAAGGGCGCCGACATCGCGGTCACGGGAATAGGGAACAAGGTGTTCCTCTACAGGAACGGCGAGATCTACAGGGAGATCAGCGCCGACGAGGCCCGCGAGGAGCTTCTCAAGGCCGTTTCGGATTTCGGAAAATGAAGGACAAACTGATAATCAGAGGTGCCTCGGAGCACAATCTCAAGCATATAGACCTCGACCTGGACAAGAACAGCCTGATAGTCATCTCCGGTCTCTCGGGAAGCGGAAAGAGCTCGCTTGCCTTCGACACGGTGTTCGCGGAGGGCCAGAGACGCTACGTCGAGTCCCTCAGTTCCTACGCCAGGATGTTCCTGGGCAGGATGGACAAGCCGGACGTCGAGATGATCGAGGGCCTGAGCCCCGCCATCGCCATAGAGCAGAAGACCACGGGTCGCAACCCCAGGTCCACCGTCGGAACCATCACGGAGATCTACGACTACTACCGCCTCCTGTGGGCCAGGATCGGAGAGGTCCACTGTCCCAGCTGCGGAAGGACCATCAGCCGCATGTCGGTCGACCAGATCATCGAGGCCATCTTCCGCAGGGGCGGGGAAGGCTCCAGGATCATGGTCATGGCGCCGGTGGCGATGGGACGCAAGGGCGAGTACAAGAAGACGCTGGAGGATGCGGCCAAGGCCGGCTACCAGAGGGTTAAGATCGACGGCCAGATGCATCTTCTGAGCGAGACGTTCGCCCTGGACAAGCAGGTCAAGCACACCATCAGCATAGTCATCGACCGTCTGATCCTCGAGAAGGACAGCCGCCTGAGGCTCGCCGACTCGATCGAGAAATCCACTGAGATGACCGGCGGCCTGGTGGAGATAACCTACGTCGCTCAGGACCGCTCGGAGACCAGCGAGATCTACTCGGAGCAGAACAGCTGCCCGCACTGCGGGATCTCCATAGGCGAGATACAGCCCAGGCTTTTCTCGTTCAACAACCCGTTCGGAGCTTGTCCCGAGTGCAACGGACTGGGCTTCAGGACCGAATACGATGTGGACAAGATAATTCCCGACAGGAGCAAGAGTTTCGATGAGGGAGCCATCGCGTCCGTGAACCCCAACGCGGGCTGGGGAAGGGCCGGTTTCGAGGCCTTCGCCAAGAGCCACGGCTTCACGCTGAAGACTCCGTTCAACCAGCTTACAGAACAGCAGTTCAACGCCGTCCTTTACGGGTCCGACCGCAAGTTCAAGATGGACTACGAGGACAGGATGGGCTCGGTCAGCATCAACAGGCGCTGGCACGGTGTCATCAACGACCTCAAGCGCCGCTATGCCGAGACCGAAAGCCCCATGATCAGGACATGGATCAACAGCTTCCAGACGGAGGTCGAGTGCCCCGTCTGCCACGGCGACAGGCTTCGCCCCGAGGCCCTGAGCGTCTATGTGGGCGGAAAGAACATCAATCAGGCCACGGCCCTCAGCGTCAAGGACAGCTTCGACTTCTTCCTGAGCCTGAACCTCAACGAGTCGCAGCAGAAGATCGCCGCCCAGATAATGAAGGAGATCCGCTCCCGCCTGACGTTCCTGAAGAACGTGGGACTGGGTTATCTTACCCTGAGCCGCAACGCCGGGACCCTCAGCGGAGGGGAGGCGCAGCGCATCCGCCTGGCCACCCAGATAGGATCGGCCCTCAGCGGAGTCCTGTACGTCCTGGACGAGCCTTCCATCGGACTGCACCAGAGGGACAACCAGAGGCTCATAGACACCCTTAAGAACCTCAGGGACCTCGGCAACACGCTGCTTGTCGTCGAGCACGACGAGTCCACGATCCGCAGCGCCGACTATGTCGTGGACATGGGCCCCGG
>JAGABK010000113.1 GCA_017614625.1 Spirochaetales bacterium | reverse complement strand
GCCCCCGACATTGTCGACGACTTCCTCTCCCCAGACCGCATCATGGGACGATGTCCCTGCCCGCGCGACGGCGAGCAGACCAGGTGCTGCAACCTCAATCCCCTGGACGCCGTCCAGCAGTGCGCCTTCGCCTGCTCCTACTGCTCCATCCAGAGCTTCTACTCGCAGAACGAGATCCGCGTCCTTTCGGACCTGAGGCAGCATCTGGAGACTATGAAGCTGGAGGACGGAGTCTGGCACATCGGGACCGGGCAGAGCTCGGACTCGCTCCTTCTGGGCGACGACTACGGAACCCTGACGGCCCTGAAGGCCTTCGCGGAAAAACATGGGGACGTGATCGTCGAGCTCAAGACCAAGAGCGCCAGGACGGACTGGATAGACATGGACCTTCCGCGCAACATCGTGGCCACCTGGTCGCTCAACGCAAGGACTCCGGCCCTGAAGGAAGAGCACCTTGCAGCCACGCCTTCGGCCCGCATAAAAGCTGCCAGGGCCTGTCAGGAGGCCGGACATCCTGTGGGGTTCCACATCCATCCCATGGTCTTCTTCAAGGGCTGGGAGGACGAGTACAAGTCACTTGTGGATGAGCTGTGTTCAAGCATCGACCCGGAGGGCACGGTCATGGTCGGAATCGGGACGCTTACCTTCACCAAGCAGAACCTCAGGACCCTGCGCGAGTCCGGACGCCCCACCCGCGTGACGCAGATGCCGCTGGAGATGGCGGCAGGAAAATACTCCTACGACCTGGAGACCAAGAGGCTCATGTTCTCCCACCTGTACTCCTGCTTCCCCTCCGACTGGAAGAAGAAGGTGTTCTTCTACCTGTGCATGGAGGATCCCTCGCTGTGGGAGCCGTGCCTGGGCCGCTCGTACGCATGCAACGCAGACTTCGAGCAGGACATGAAGCGCCGTTACTTTGAGAAGATCAGAAGATTCTGAAGAATAAAAAACCTTCTAGAGAAGACCCATCCTTGAAAGGAGCACCGCCGTTCCGCAGCTGCAGGCTGTCTCCGTACGGAGGACACGCGAGCCCAGGAGCATGGGCCTGAAGCCGGATTCGACGAAGAGCTTCCTCTCCCTGTCCGACCAGCCGCGCTCGGGACCTATGGCAAGGACGGCCTCTTCGGAAACGGCTGCGTCGCTCAGGTTCACGGCTCCGGTGACGTTGTCCAGCATGATCCTGTCGGTCCTTTCCGTGGCGAAGCCGTTTATGATTCTGGTGGCCTGATTCACGTGGTCTGAGAACAAAACTTCGGGTACACCAGCATGGGAAGACTGCATTGCACCGTCAAGCAGGTATTCACGGTACTCGCCGGTCTTGTACAGGTTGCTGGTCAGATAGGACTTCTCGCCGGTGTCCGAACCGCAGAGGACGATCCTTCCGACGCCCAGGCTCACCGCCTCCCTGAGGATCCTTTTCATGCATATGGGCCTGACCTGCGCGCACAGAAGCGTGACCGGATAGAGGACGGGAATTGTCTTCGGTTCGTAGACAATACTGACTCCCTCTTCGGTGACCGCCCTGACGGTGGCCTCGCCCTCGCTGCGGTTTACGATGCCCATTCGGAAGACATCGCCCTCCTTCAGCTTGAGGATTTCGATGATGTGCTTCGCGCGCTCGTCCGAACGAGGAATCAGGTTTTCCTGCGGCATTTCGTCGAAAAGGATGATGTTCATGCGACAAGCATACCACAAGTGGGAAAACCTTCACAGTTGAAAACCGGTATTATTTGGTATAACATTCCATTTACCGGTATGAAAAAGCTGTTGTTCAAAGTCATGGCGGTGCTTCTCATGGCAATCGCCGCAAGCTCGGCCTTCGCGATGTCGCAGGCAGAGCACCTCAATATCCTCATGGATCCCGGCAAGGACGAGATAATCCTCAATCCCTACACCGCATCCGACAGCAACAGCATCGTCATCATGCTCAACCTCTACGACGGACTCTTCGAGTACGACTGGCAGACAAGCGAGGCCATCCCGTGCCTTGCAGAAAGCTACAGCGTCTCCGAGGACGGCCTTCTCTGGACCTTCAAACTCAGAAACGCCCGCTTCTCGGACGGAACCTACATCACCTCCGAGACCTTCGCCGAGTCCTGGAACTACATGAAGGACGGCCCGCTTGCCAGCAACACCAGCTTCATAGCAAGGCTCGATGACGGGTCCCTGGATCTGGGCACGCCGGACAGCAGGACTCTGACGGTGCGCCTGACAAACCCGGTGCCCTACCTTCCCAGCCTTCTCTGCCAGCCCTGCCTCGCCGCCATAAAGGACACCACGTCCTACAGCGGAGCCTACACGCTCCTGGGCCAGGACGCGCAGCAGATCAGGCTCAGACGAAATCCCTACTACTGGGACAAAGTGGAAACGGACTATGTCGACATCCTCCTCGGCGACAACCTCGGACCGATGCTCCTGGACGGAACGGCTCATTGGTCAATGGCGGCGGTCGACGACGCATCGGACTACATGGTGCTCTCGCGCCTCTATGCGACGACGTTCTTCTACTTCAGCGCCAAGGACGGAGCCTACGCCGACGAGAACATCCGCAAGGCCCTGATCGCAGTCATCCCCTGGGACATCGTCAGAAGCCTCCAGGGCAGCCTGATCGAATCGACGTCCCTCGTACCAGACAGCGGCCTTGAAGCCGACATCAGCACCGAGATCACACGCTATCTCGAGGAAGGCGGCTATCCGTACGGCCAGCGCTACCTTCCCATGATAAACATGGCCGTCACCCGCGGCGCCCAGAACGCCACAGTGGCCGAGCTGATTGCATCATTGTGGTCTCGCGCCCTCGGAATCACAGTTGTCCTGAACACGGTGCCCGTCACGCTTTTCGCCTCGGTCCCCGAGGAGAACCCCTACGACTTCTGCACCATCACATGGATCGCCGACTATCTGGACCCCATGGCCTTTTTGCAGATGTTCCGCTCCGACAGCTCCTACAACCTTGCAAACTACAGCGACAGCGCCTTCGACGCCCTGCTGGACGAAGCGGCCAGAGCTTCGGACGCGGAAAGCCGCACGGCCCTGCTGCTTCAGGCCGAGCAGATTCTGCTTGATTCAGGTGTCGTGATTCCGATGTCCACTGCATTCGCGACGAATTTCGTCAGAAAGGACCTGGTCTCCGGTTGGGAGACCAATCCCCTGGACATACATCCGTTCAAGAAAATCTCTCTGATTTCAGACTGACTCGAGAAGACAGACGCTCCGGCAGATGACGGCATCGCCCTGCCCTGCTTCTCCCAGCATTTTCTCAGCGGTCTTGGCCTTGACGTTGAACTGTCCGGCCTCAAGGCCCATGACGGCGGCCATCCTCTCGCGGATCGCGTTCTTGTAGGGTCCGAGCTTCGGAGTCTGCAGGATCACCACGGTATCGATGTTGACGACCCTGAAGCCCTTCTGCGCCACGATTCCCATGACCTCCGACAGAAGCTTGGTCGAATCGATTCCCTTGTAGCGCGGGTCGGTATCGGGAAAGAGCGTTCCGATGTCATCGGCACCGCAGGCGCCGAGAAGCGAGTCGATCACGGCATGCACCAAAGCATCGCCGTCGGAATGGCCCACGCAGCCCTTGGGGCTGTCGATGCGGACTCCTCCGAGCACCAGATCGCGCCCGGGAGCAAGGGCGTGTATGTCCCAACCTGTTCCGATTCTGTTCATGAGTGCCTCCGGTCCTGGATGTCCTTGGCGAATGTTATCTTCCTGTTGTCCGAGCTTCCTTCGATGCAGGCCACGCTTCCGCCCCAGTGGAGGAAGATCTCGGTGTCGTCCGTATAGGCGACATCGGCCCTGGCCTGGCAGTGCGCCAGATAGATGTCCGGGAACCTGAAGGTCTGCGGGGTCTGGACGGTGAACACGCCCTCCCTGTCGATGCGGCTCTGGAGCAGGCCGTCTTCCGAGACCCGTACGATCGTGTCGGTCACGGGCAGGCACGGGCAGGCTCCTCCGGTGCGCGCGGCCTCCTTGAGGCATCTGTCCACAAGGGCCGTGTCCACGAACGGGCGGGCCCCGTCATGGATGCTCACCAGATCGATTTCAAGCTCATCGCGCAGGTCGTAGAGGGCCTTCAGGCCGTTGAAAACGGACTCCTGCCGGGTTTCCCCTCCCTCAGCGAACAGAACCCTTATTCCGGACGTATCCAACGTCCCCACAAGCTTTTGCGCCGTTTGTAAGTCTTCCTTCCTATATGTCACCACCAGGGCGCAGAGGCCCTCGGAGGCCAGAAAAGGCCTGATGGCGCGGCAGAGCACGCTTTCGCCTTCGATGTGTACGAATTCCTTCTTGCTTCCGTTGAATCTTCTGGAGGAACCTGCAGCTGTCACTATGACCGCATGGCGCATTCTCACTTCTCCAGATGGGTGAATATGGTCTTCTCGATCTCTTTCTTGTCCTTGCCCAGGGCGTACGAGCACTCGTCGATCAGAAGGCACAGGGCGTTGTCGTAGAGCTTGCGCTCCTGGACGGGAAGCTCCTTGACCTTGCTTCTGTGGTAGAGACCCTGCACGACCTTGGCGATTGAGAACACCGAACCCTCCTTGATAAGGTCCACGTTCATCTGGTAGCGGGCCTTCCAGTCCACGGATACGGGTTCATAGCTGCTTGAGATGCTTTCGAGGGCGCTGACGGCGTCTTCGGCCGACACGATGGCCCTCACTCCGGACTCCGAAACCTTGTCCACCGGGATGCTCACGGTCATGTCGGACATGTCGATGTAGATGACGTAGTAGAGCACCGGAACATCACGGATCACACGCTCCCTGATGTCCTTGATGATACCGACACCCTGAAGAGGATAAACAACATGCTCGCCGATCTGGAACTGGGTTTTCGTTTCGGGATTCATAGCTTCATTATATCCCAGAAAAGGGGTCTGAACAAGCGAGGATTATAGAAAAAAAAACCTCCATGTGGTATGGTTTCAGGCATGAAAAAAGGCAAAGAAGAAGCAAGACGCTGCGGCGTTCTCATACATCCCACATCCTTCCCGTCGCCCTTCGGAATCGGCGACCTGGGAATCGAAGCAAGACAGACCCTCCACGCCCTTTCGGCGGCAGGAGTGACGCTCTGGCAGATCCTTCCGCTGGGCCCCACGGGCTACGGCGACAGCCCCTACGCCGCAAGGTCCACCTTCGCGGGCAACGAGCTGCTGATCGACCTCAGGTCCCTTGACCGCCTCTGCGGCGACAAGGGGCTCGGAAAGACCTACAGGGACCCCGAGAACAGGTGCAAGGGCCGCGTGGACTACAGCGAGGTCTACCGGTACAAGATGCCCCTCCTGAAGGAAGCGGCGGGCCTTTTCATCGAGAACCCCTGCTCAAAGGACGACTACAGGGCCTTCTGCGCCGAGAACGCATGGTGGCTGGACGACTACGCCCTCTACCAGGCCCTGGTGAACCACTTCGGCGATTCCCGCTGGTTCATGTGGGACGATGACATCAAGAACAGGAAGAAGACAGCCATCTCAAAATGGACGAAGACCCTCTCCCACGAGATCGGGGTCTACAAGGTCCTGCAGTACTTCTTTTTCAGCCAGTGGAACGAATTGCACCGCTTCGCCAACGGCCTGGGAATCAAGGTCATAGGCGACATCCCCATCTACGTGGCAGGCGACAGCGTCGATGCCTGGACCAACAGGAGCCTGTTCAAGATCGACAGGAACGGACAGCAGACCGCCATGGCCGGCTGCCCGCCGGATGCATTCACCGAACTGGGCCAGCTCTGGGGAAATCCGGTCTACGACTGGCCCGAGCACGCCAAGGACGACTATGCCTGGTGGCGCAAGCGCATGGAGATGACCCTGTCGCTCGTCGATATCGTCAGGATCGACCATTTCCGCGGCTTCGAATCCTACTGGGAGGTTCCCGCAGGTGCCGAGAACGCCAAGAACGGCAAGTGGGTCCAGGGTCCCGGAATGGACCTTCTCAAGCACTTCAAGGGCATGGACATAATCGGAGAGGACCTTGGCTTCCTCACACCCGCCGTGGCAGAGATGAAGAAAAAGAGCGGCTTCCCCGGCATGAAGATCATGCAGTTCTCGTTCGACCTCTCCAAGGGCTATTTCGACTCGAAGAACGCATACCTTCCGCACAACTACGAGCGCAAATGCGTGGCCTACACGGGAACGCACGACAACGAGACGACCCGCGGCTGGTTCCAGAACCTGCCGGAGGAATACAAGGACATAGTCAGGCGCTATCTCCAGTGCCCGGACGAGGAAGTGGTCTGGCAGATGATCCGCGCCCTCATGGCAAGTCCTGCGGATACGGTCGTCATCCCCATGCAGGACATCCTGGGTCTGGACAACAGCGCGAGGATGAACATGCCTGCTGTGGTCGGAAGCTCCAACTGGTCGTGGCGCTACGATCCGGACCTGTTGCAGTTCTGGATGCTCAGCCGCTTCGGCGAGTTCGTGAAGCTCTACGGAAGGACTGAAAACTAATCCGAATTCGGAAATCTGTCCCGAAATCATCGCAACCGGTGGCTATTTGTTGCCATCGGTTGCATTATCGCGCCATTTGGCCGCCCTTTTTTCCAAGGCAGAATTGACACTCTTTATATAAAACCGCGACACTTAAGCATGGACGAACTCAAAGCACGAATACTGTCGGAAGGAAAGGTCCTTCCGGGCAACATCATCAAGGTCGGTTCATTCCTCAACCACAGGGTCGACACGGCGCTGCTTGGCAGAATGGCAGAGGAATTCGCAAAGCACTTCGACATTTCCAAGATCACCGAGATACTGACGATCGAGGCCAGCGGAATAGCACTGGCCAGCGTCTGCTCCTACCTCTGGGGCATCCCCCTGGTGTTCGCCAAGAAAGCGAAGAGCGACAACATCGAGAACGGTCTTCTCTGCAGCGAAATCTATTCCTACACCTACAAGAAGACGGTCACGGTCATGGTCGAGTCCGAATTCATCAAACCCGAGGACCACATCCTGATCATGGACGACTTCCTCGCCAACGGCGAAGCCATCAGAGGCCTGACCGACATAGTCAGGGAGGCCGGCGCGACGCTCGAGGGAATCGGAATCGCCATCGAAAAAGGCTTCCAGGGCGGCGGAGACAAGTTCCGCAAGGCGGGAATAGACATCTACAGCCTTGCAGTGATTGATTCAGCCGACGATTGCAAGATAGTGTTCAGGGACTGAGGAAAGCACCTCATGCACAGCGAAGAAGAAAAGGTACTGATCCTTGATTTCGGGAGCCAGTACAACCAGCTCATTGCCAGACGCGTCAGGGAGATCGGAATCTACTGCGAGATAAAGCCGTTCTCCATTCCGTTCGAACAGATACAGGATTTCAACCCGCTGGCGGTAATCCTCTCCGGAGGTCCTTCCAGCGTATACGACGAGAACTCCCCGAAGATCGACACCCGCCTCTTCGAGATGGGCATCCCGGTCCTGGGCATCTGCTACGGAGCCCAGCTCATGGCCCACACCCTCGGCGGACAGGTCGTTCCGGCCGACAGCCTGGCCAGCAGGGAGTACGGAAGAACCGAAACAGAATTCAACACCAATTCTTCCTTGTTCGGCAATATAACTAAAAAAAGCATTACTTGGATGAGCCACGGAGACAGTGTGAAGCGTCTTCCGGAGGGTTTCGTGCCCATAGCGCACTCAGCCGGATGCCCGTTCGCAGGCTTCGAGGACACAAAGAGAAACTTCTACGCGGTGCAGTTCCATCCGGAGGTCAGCCACACGGAGAAAGGTTTTGAGATCCTCAGGACCTTCCTCATGGACATAGCGGGCGCCAAAGCCACATGGTCCATGGCAAACTACAAGCAGACTGCCATCGAAGCCATCAGGGCCAAGGTCGGAGACGGAAAGGCTCTCCTGGCGCTCTCAGGAGGCGTGGACAGTTCCGTCGCCGCGGCGCTCATGTCGCAGGCCATCGGCGAGAAGCTCACTTGCGTCTTCGTCGACCACGGCCTTATGAGGAAGGACGAAGGCGACCAGGTCGAGCAGATATTCTCCGCCTATCCCATATACTTCATCCGCGTGAACGCTCAGAAGGTCTTCCTTGAGAAACTTGCAGGCGTTTCGGAGCCGGAGCACAAGAGGAAAATCATCGGCGAGGAGTTCATCAGGACCTTCGAAGCGGAATCGAAGAAAATCGGAAAGGTCGATTTCCTTGTCCAGGGAACGATTTATCCCGATGTCATAGAATCGGGCCTCGGAAGCAACGCCGCAGTCATAAAGAGCCACCACAACGTCGGAGGACTTCCGGATTACGTGGATTTCAGGGAGATAATCGAGCCCCTGAGGTACCTTTTCAAGGACGAGGTGCGCCAGCTGGGACGCGAGCTCGGACTTCCCGAGTACCTGGTCAGCCGCCAGCCGTTCCCGGGTCCGGGACTTGCGATTAGGGTCATAGGCGACATCACCGAGGAAAAGCTCTACGTCCTGCGTGAGGCCGACTGGATATTCAGAAGCGAGATCGAGGCCGCGAAGGTTCCCGACGCCAGCCAGTATTTCGCCGTCCTGACGAACACAAGGAGCGTCGGCGTCATGGGAGACGGAAGGACCTACGAATACACGCTGGCCCTGCGCTGCGTGAGCACCACGGACTTCATGACGGCAACGTTCACCAGGATCCCGTACGAGCTTCTGGAGAAGATATCACACCGCATAGTCAACGAGGTCCCGCACATCAACCGCGTGGTCTACGACATCACCGCAAAACCGCCCGCAACGGTGGAGTGGGAATGATTGCATATCAAAACACACATGGACGGGTGGGAAAGAACAGTTCAGAATTGATTCTTCTTCAGTTTTAATGACTTAGTCCTCTTGAAAACAGCGGGTTAACTAGACAAATTTGAAGAAATACAGAAAAAATCTAGTTAACTGTGGGTTTTTGATGTATCATATCCTCGGAGGAACATCATGGGCAAGCTTTTCTTCAGAGAAAAATACCTAAGTCAGAT
>JAGABK010000112.1 GCA_017614625.1 Spirochaetales bacterium | reverse complement strand
CGGTCACAGCACGTTCTCCTTCTCGAGGAAGTCAAGCGTCATGAAGGAGCCCCACTGGCAGGCGAGGCGGCCACCGCACGAGCATTCGCCGCACAGTCCCACGCCGCACATGGTGTTCTTCTCCATCGAGATGAGGATCCTGTCCGGATCCACGCCCAGATCGGCGATCTTGTGTGCGCCAATCTTCATGAAGATCTCAGGTCCAACGAGGCAGTAGACCATGTCGTTGAAGGAGTCTCCGCCGGCAAGAACCTTGATCTCTTCCTCCAGATGGTCCAGTATCCTGGCCGGTTTCCCGTGGTCGGATACGCAGATGTAGCGTCCGAAGGCGCGAAGTTCCTCTTCCATGGTTCCCTTGTCGCCCTCGACGCTGGTTCCGACCATGAAGGCCGTCTTCTTTCCTTCCTCATGCAGCTTGGAGGCAAGCGGGTAGGCCACGGCCTCTCCGGTTCCTCCTGCGATTATCATGAACTTGTCCGACTCGGGCATGTGCGCAACTTCGCCGTAGGGGCCGCGCATCATTATGGTGTCGCCGGCCTTGGTGTTCTCTATCAGTGCAGTGGTGAAGATTCCGCGCTTCTTTATCAGGAACATCAGCGGGTCGGACTTGGCCACGCTGAAGGGTTTCTCTCCCAGTCCGGGGACCCAGAGGAACACGAACTCGCCGGCCTTGAAGTCCTTCATGGAGCCGTCCAGATACAGGAAGAGGGTGTCGTCGCCCTGGACGATTGCCTTGGTCACGGTGTACGGCTTGTACTCCATGACGCGTCCCCTGGACAGCATCCCGCGTGACTTGATCTCGGGCTTTTCTCCGCGGAGCAGGGCAGTGGCCTCCGCCTTCACGGCATCGAAGTATTCCGTCCAGTTCTTCTGTCCGACATGTGCCAGGGCAGATCCGATTCCCACGGCGTCCGCTCCGGCCTCGATCATCTCGAAGCACTTCTGCCCGTCAGAGACTCCTCCCATTCCGATGACCGGCACCGATTCTCCGACAGCGGCCCTGATCTCGCGTATGGCCTCGATGGCCCGGCCGTAGACCCATTCGCCGGACTTTCCGCCCTTGCCGCCAAGATGGTTCTGAAGCACGGGCTTTCCGGATGCGGGATCGGTGTGGAGGACCGGACCTACGGTGTTTATGGCCGTGATTCCGTCGGCTCCTGCGGCCATGACGGCCTTTGCGATTTCGCCTATGTTGTCCACGTTCGGAGTCAGCTTGACGAACAGAAGGCTCTGCCTCTCAGGGTATCCCTGACATATTTTCTTCACATAATCAGCTGCGATTTCGGCATCGACTCCGATTGACGCACCATAGCCTGCTTTGGCATGGGGGCATGAGAAATTCAGCTCTATTGAATCAGATACGCCATCGAACGCCCTGACCAGCGTGATGAAATCGTCAGGATTGTCGGCGGACACCGAGGTGTTCAGCCAGGCCGAAAGGCCGCCTTCGCGCAGCTTCTCAAGCTCGGGCAGGGCCACGTCCATTCCGGGGTTCCGAAGGCCCACGGAATTGCCGAAGTTGCCTTCGCTGGTCTCGCAGATCACGGGCTCCCTGTTTCCGGGGTTCGGCCTGACCTGAAAGCTCTTGGTGGTGATGATTCCGACCGCCGGAATGTACCTGTCGAACCAGCGGATCAGTTCCGGCTTGGTGGAAGCCACGCCGCTTACCGTGGCGAGGTTTACTGTCCTGTCCAGATGTCCCATGGGGAAGGGACGCCTGACGAAGTTTCCAACAACACCAGAAGCACTCATAACGCACACTCCCCGGCGAACTTCTCGACCGCATCGGCGCAGACTTTTTTCCAGTCGGCGGGGGCGGGCTGTTTCTTCTTCGCCCACGGATGGCTCAGGGCCGACGACGAGTTTATCCTGCACAGCTCAAGCGGATAGCCGGTCTTCTTCATTATCGCAATGACATCGGCCGCGCTGGCTCCCTGGCTTCCGACTCCGGGAATCAGCATGGGGATCCTCTTGTCCGCGTAGAAGGCCGAAAGGTCCTCGAATTCCCTGAGGTTCGTGGCGCCCACGACAGCTCCCACGGTGCCCGGGCATTCTTCGTTCCATCTGGCTATCACCGCAGCCACATGCATGTACAGCGGCTTTCCGTCCTCGAGAAGAAGGTTCTGCAGGTCCTTTCCGCCGGGGTTGCTCGTCCTGTCCAGCACGTAGATTCCCTTGCCTGCAACCGCGAACGGGCTGATGCTGTCCGTTCCCATGTAAGGCGAGACCGTCACGCTGTCTGCGCTCCAGCATTCGAAGGCCTCAGATGCGTAGTTGTCGGAGGAGGTTGCTATGTCGCCGCGCTTGGAGTCCAGGATCAGCGGTCTTGCGGGAATGGCCTTGACGATGCGCGACAGGGCCATGGAACCGTCGAAGGCTCCCTCGAGCGGCCTGTCCAGGCGCGAGAAGTATCCGATGTTCGGCTTGATCGCAGAGACGCGCACTCCGCGCCTGTCCATCTCCTCGAAGATGGCCAAGAAGAAATCAGCGGCGCCCACGCCCTCGGGCAGGGCCTTGAAGTTGGGGTCGATGCCCATGCAGGCGCAGTTTCCTGCCAGCCTGGCGGAGCTTTCGAGCAGAGCGTTGTAGTCCATCAGCTTTCCTCCTTCTTCCAGCCGTGCTTCTCGCCCCAGGTGAACGGGGAGGCAGACCACTCAAGCAGCATGGCCTCCTGTTCCGGTTTGATGTAGCCCGTCTCCCTGGCGATCGGGATGATGTAGTTGTAGTCCAGGATGCAAAGCGGCGTGCACTTCGGATCCAGCGAGGCGAAGGCCTCCTTTCCCTGGTCCGTGCCGTAGGAGAAGATCGCCAGGCAGTAGGGGACGATTCCGTCTGCCGCCTGTATGGCCTTCACCGCGGCTATGGAGGACTTTCCGGTGCTGATGAGGTCCTCGATCAGCAGAACGCGCTTTCCGTCATAGCCCCTGGCTCGCCCCAGACCCTCGATCTGGTTCTGAAGCCCGTGGTCCTTGGACGATGACCTTATGTAGGTCAGCGGCTTTTTCAGCATGTCGGCCAGCGTGGTGGCGTGGGGGATTCCGGCGGTGCTGGTTCCGGCGATGTTCTCCGGGTCGAAGTCCAGCTTGCCCAGGATCTCCACGAAAGCCTTCGCGATCATTGTCCTTGCCTCCGGGTCGCCCAGAAGCGTCCTGTTGTCGTTGTATATGGGCATGTAGTAGCCGCTTGCCCAGCAGAAAGGCTTCTCCGGCGAGAGCCTTATGGCGCCCATGTCCAGGGCCTTCTTCGCGATTTTGTATGAATAGGAAGTGTTCTCCATGCCGTCCTCCGTCAGTGTCTGAAAATCTCCTTGAAGGTATGCACCTTGCCGCAGTAGGCGCATCTGTAGCGTCCGTCGCCCGTCTTGAGGAACATAGCCTGCACGTTCTCGTTCTGGCTGTCGTTGGAGATGCAGGCCTCGTTGAGGCACATCAGGTCGTCGAAGTTGTAGATCCTCGGCGGAAGCGATGTCCTGTATTTCTTCGCGACCCTGCCGTCCTTGATTATGTTCAGCGTGCAGCCCGGGGCCACCGCCGCCAGGCGCTTGACCTGCTTGTGGTCCAGCGTGAAATTGCCCGGCCTGAAGATGATTCCCTTGAACCTGCCGTCCGAGCTCTGGCTGACCCATTCGCCGCCCTTCAGTCCGTCGAGGTTCATGACGCGCCTGATGAGGATCATGTGGCGCCTGATCTCCTCCGGCTGGTCGCCGCGGCAGATGTGGTCTATTACGATTCCGTTGCGGATGGGGCGAACTCCCTCGGAGACCTCTTCCTTCTTCGGTGCTCCGTCGGGGATGATCTCCCTGATCCATTCCTCCTCGGGCGCAGCCTCGGGAGCCGCGGTGGGAACGAAGTCGCCGCCGAGCTTTCCAGCCACCAGGCCCAGCAGGACTATGCGGCAGAACATGCCGTTGATGGACTGCCTCTCCCAGCCGTTGAGCGGGGTGTCGTCCAGGAAGGTCGGGATGGTCGGATGCACCTTGTGGCGGGGAAGGGGATGGTAGAACCTGGTGTCCTGCGGGAGCCTGTCCATGAACTCGGGCCTGAAGGTGATCGAGGCGCGGAGCCTGTCGGCCTTGGCCAGGATCTTCTCGCCCATGCGCTCAAGCTGCGGGCGGGTGAAATACCATTTGCCTGCGACATCGGCCTGAGCCAGATACTCCTCGATGGAGCCGAAAAGCCTGACGTCGAAGCCGTTCTCTCGCATCTGCACGACATAGTGTTCGGGCATGGCCAGCTCCTCGGGGGCGATGAGGTCCACCTTCACGGACTTCCACAGCGTCAGGCCGTTGACCTTGCTGTGCACCGTGCGGCCGTGGTACAGGTCGCCTACCAGGGCGATGTGGATGCTTCCGGTGTCCCAGCCGTTGTCCTGGAGGAAGGTGTACTCGTCGAGAAGCTCCTGGGTGGGGTGCTCGTGCTTGCCGTCGCCGGCGTTGATGAAGGCCGGAACGTAGGGCAGCCCGTTGCGCCTGGCGTAGGCGGTGCATTCCTCCTTGAGGTAGCGGCAGACGCCCTCGACCTTGCTGCGGATGACGAAGATCCTGTTGTTGTAGCCGCACAGTGTGTTGAACGTGTCGGCGTAGCTCTCGCTCTTGTTGAACGAGGAGTGCTCCGTGTTCATCTCGGTGAGCTTGACGTGGTGGAAGTTCGCGGCGTTGCGGAAGCTTTCCTTGGTGCGGGTGCTGTCCTCGAGGAAGACCTCGTAGATTCCGAAGTCAGGGTCCTTGATCCTGAAGGAATCGACCGCGGCCTCGTCGTTCGTCCTGACGGCCTCCTGAAGGCGCCTGACGAGGGAGAAGAAGTAGAGCCTCTCCTCCTTGGAGAAATCATCGATCACGCAGAGTGACCTTCCCTTGAAGCTGTTTTCCATGGAACCTCCCCGATGCAAAAAAAATACCGGTCAGACCGGTATCATATCTCAAAGCTGCTCATATTCATGAAGTCGTGCGTTACGTTTCTCATTCCATGGGAAATCTATCAGAAACAGGGCGTGTTTTTCAATAGAATTTTTCAATGGAATCGCGCTATTTCATATTGGAATAGGATTCATCTTTGTGAGATAATCAACGCATGAAGTTCATCTGGTCGTACATGAGAAAACATTTGAGGGCAATATTTTTAGTAATGCTTGTCAAACTGGCGGCCACCGGACTCGAGCTTCTCCTTCCTTACATCCTCGAGTACATGATCGACTACATCGCCCCGCAGCGCGATGTAGGCCGCATCCTCCTCTGGGGAGGCATCATGATCTGCCTGGCGCTGGTGGTCCGCTTCCTGAGCGTCGGAGCCAACCGCGGGTCGGTCAGGATCGCCAAGAAGTGCATCTACAAGGTAAGGCAGGACCTCTTCACCAAGTCCATGAACCTCAGCGGCGACCAGATGGACGAGACGGGCCTCCCGTCGCTGATCTCGCGCATGACCAGCGACTCGTACAACCTCCAGTCCTTCATGCAGACCGTCCAGACCCTGGCCATCCGCGCGCCCATCCTGCTTTTCGGCGGAATCATCATCACCCTTACCATGGACACCGGCCTTGCCCTGGTGCTGATCATCATGGCCCCGATCCTGCTGGTGGCCGTCGTGATCATCTCCCGCAAGGGAATCCCGCTCTACGACATCGTCCAGACCAACCTGGACAGCGTCGTGCGCATCCTGCGCGAGAACATCACGGGAATCCGCGTCGTCAAGGCCCTCTCCAAGGAGGAGTACGAGAAGCGGCGCTTCGAGAAGTCCAACGAGACCATGAACAGGTCCGAGATCAAGGCCAGCGTGGTCATGTCGCTTCCCGGCCCGGTCATCAGCCTCGCCATGAACGTCGGCCTGACCCTGGTCGTCCTCATCGGTGCCCTGCGCGTCAACAAGGGCGTGACGGAGCCCGGCGTGATCCTTGCGTTCCTCACGTACTTCCAGATGATCCTCATGGGCGTGCTGATCCTCAACCGCTTCTTCCTGAACATGAGCAAGGCCAACGCCTCCGCCAACCGCATCGCCGCCGTCATGCATAGCCCCGAAGGCCTGGCCGTCAGGACCGATGTCCCCAAGGCCCCATCCGACGACTTCATCATCTTCGACAAGGTCTCCTTCAACTACGGGGCGGGCCTGAATGCCCAAAGCACGAAGGACGATGGCTCCGCAAGCCGCGCGTTCGCCGGCGGACACAGGGAGAACACCCTCATAGACATAGACTTCAGGATACCCAAAGGGGGAAGCCTGGGCATAATCGGCGCCACCGGAAGCGGAAAGACCACCATAATCAACCTGCTCATGCGCTTCTACGACCCGCAGCAGGGCAACGTCTTCATTGAAGGAAAGGACGTGCGCAGCTACGGCCTGGACGACCTCAGGCGCCGCTTCGGCGTGGTCTTCCAGAACGACGCCATCTTCGCCGACACCATCGCCGAGAACATCTCCTTCGGCCGCGATGTGACCGAGGAGGGCCTCAAGAGCGCCGCCACCGACGCCATGGCCAATGAATTCATAGAAGGCTACGACGACAACTACCTGCACCAGGCTGCAATCCACGGAGCCAACTTCTCCGGAGGCCAGAAGCAGAGGCTGCTGATCTCGCGCGCCCTCGCAGCGCATCCCGAGATCCTGATACTGGACGACTCCTCGAGCGCCCTGGACTACAGGACAGACGCCCAGTTGAGGCACAACATCCGCGAGCACTACGGCGACACGACCATGATCGTCGTGGCCCAGAGGGTCAGCTCGATCATGAACATGGACCAGATCATCGTCCTGGAGGAGGGCCGCATCATCGGCAAGGGCACGCACGCCCAGCTGCTCGAGAGCACGCCCCAGTACAGGGAGATCTTCGAAACCCAGATGGGGGAGGTCTGAGCATGCCGCCGAGGAACGTCATAAGCGAACACAAGCCAAAGGACGGAAAGAAGGCCCTGCGCAGGATCCTCTCCTACGTGAAGGAATTCAAGTTCCTCATAATCGGAGCGCTTATCCTGAGCTTCACCGCCAACATGCTCGCCCTCATCGGACCCAGCCTCGCCGGAAAGGCCATCAACGAGGCCGCCGCCGGAGCGGGGAAGGTCAACTTCGAGCGCGTCTTCTACTACGTCAGGCTCATGCTGGCCTTCTACCTGTCCTCCTCGCTGATCACGCTGGCCATCAACATCATG
>JAGABK010000111.1 GCA_017614625.1 Spirochaetales bacterium | reverse complement strand
GGGAGACCGACAGTTTTTCCTATTATACGCAGCAGGATGGGTGCGGACTGTATTCAAACATGGTCAAGCATCTGTACCTGGATGAAAAGGGAGCGATGTGGGTGTCGTCTTTCAACGGAGGTGTGCAGAAAATCACTCCGGAATCCGGAAAGTTCTTTGACGTATGCCCGAAGAGGGGGATGTCACAACATCCCATCAGCGTCTATGATTTTGTCGTGGACGGCTCCCTTCTCTGGATGACGGATCCTGACGTGGGCCTCATGAAGATGGACCTGGCCTCCGGCGATTTTTCGGTGGTGGAGATTTATGAAGCGGATGACAAGCCGGTGCAGCGGTTGCGCCCCGAGACCGTCTTTCTGGATGCGCACGGCCATCTCTGGCTTGTAACCCACAGGGGGGCTTATGAGGTTGACCCGCGGGAGAGCAGGGTCCTGCATCATTACACGCTCGAAGGAGCCGCGTATGCGGCAAATAATCTTTGCTCGTATCTGTGCGATTCCGACGGCAACCTCTGGTTCGGGACCAGGGGAGCGGGCGTGAATGTCCTTTCCGTGACGGGCGATTACCGATGCTTCGTGGATGCGGCCGGAGCGTCTCTCTCGGGCAGGACGGTATTCGGCATCCTGCAGGACCGGGACAGTGGAGACATCTGGTTCAGTACCAACGATGGTCTATATGTATATGCAAAGAAGACCTCGCTGATTTCCCGTTCCCAGATCGACAATCCGTCTCTATGCGGCGCGTACTACGCAAGGTCTTGTGCGCTTTCCTCAAAGGGGGAGCTGCTGTTCGGCTCCACCGACGGATTTCTGATGTTTACGCCTTCCAAGGTCCGTTTCAACACCAATAAACCGAAGGCTTACTTTACGGATGTCGTGGTCAACAGCTCACGGCTGCCGGATTCTTCGATTCTAGGCCTCGGTCCCATGGTGTTCCCGTATAAGCAAAACAATCTCGAGGTTAGATTCTCCTGCAACAGTTATCTGAAGGCCGAGAACAACAGGTATTCGTACAGGATGCGGGGGCTTTCTGATGCCTGGGTGCTGCTGCCGCCCCTGCAGAAGACCGTGCAGTTCTTCAATCTTCCGCCCGGGAAATATGTGCTGGAGGTCAAGGCGTCGAACAGCGACGGCATCTGGGGCGACGAGGTGGCTTCCCTGTCGTTCAGGGTGCGTCCTCATCCGCTTGAGTCGTGGTGGGCGTACTGCCTGTATGTGCTGGTCATAGTCGTGACGATCTTGCTTTTGAACAGATTCTTCGAAAGCCGCCGTGCGCTGGCGCGGGAACTTGAGATAGAACAGATCAAGGAGCGCAATGCCCGCGAGCTCAATCAGGCCAGGACAAAGTTCTTTACGAACATCTCCCACGACCTCAAGACTCCCCTGACCCTGATCCTCGGCCCCGTGAAGCAGATGAAGGAGCATCTGGAACCGGGCTCGGAGGCCATGTCGTACATCGGTTTGATCGAAAGCAACGTCAGCCGGATACAACGGATGATCGGTCAGTTGCTGCAGTTCAGGGAGATTGAAAGCCAGAAGGTGACGATGGACCCCCGCCCCGGAGAGCTGGTCGGCTTCCTCAAGAGCATCTTCAACCTGTTCGAGTTCTATTCCAACAGGAAAAACATCGAGATGGAGTTCGACTCCGAAGAAGAGTCGCTGCATCTCCTCTATGATTATGATGCCGTCGAAAAGGTGTTCACCAATCTGTTCTCCAATGCGATCAAGTACACGCCGGAAGGACACTTCATCGGTGTAAGGGTATCTTCCTTGCGGGCGGACGGGACCGTGAAGATTGATGTGACCAACACGGGCGCCGACATCTCCGAGGAGAAGAAGGCCAAGCTTTTCGAGGCGTTCCCCGGACATTCTTCCAATGCCGACCGGTCGTTCGAGAACAGTACCGGACTCGGACTTGCGATCGTGAATGAACTCGTCTCGACGATGGGAGGGGAGGTGAAGGTCGATTCTTCCGACATGAAGGTGACGTTCTCGGTCACGCTGCCTCTTCCCCCGTCGGACAAGAACGCGAACCCGGAGTCGGTATCGTATGAATATGCCGAGTCGGAACTCGACAACCTCATTGCCGACCTGGACGACCAGGAGCAGGAACAGGTGTCCAACACCGCCAGGAAGGCGAATACGGTGGTGGTGATGGAAGACGACACCGCTCTCAGGCGCTATATGAAGCAGCGGCTTTCCGAATATTACAATGTATATACCGCCCACGACGGACAGGAAGGGCTGGAACTGCTCACCAAATACAATCCGGAACTCGTGCTTACCGACCTGAGCATGCCCCAGCTCGACGGCTTCGAGGTGTGCCGCAGGATCCGTGCGGACTTCAAGACCAGCCATATCCCCGTCATCGTTCTCTCCGGCCAGGGGAATATCGACGATACCCGGGCACGTGCCATCGAAAGCGGCGCGAACATGTTCCTCGACAAGCCCGTCGACATGGACTTCCTCCTCAAGCAGGTGAGGAACCTGCTGAAGACCCGGGAGCAGCTGCGCGAGTTCTACAGCAAGAAATTCGTCGTGGAACCGTCGAAGCTTACGATCACGTCGATGGACGAGAATCTTCTGAATAGGGCCATGTCCTACATAGAGAAGAACATGGACAACAACGATTACGATGTCAACGAGTTCGTTTCCGACATGGCGATCGGCCGTACGATTCTGTACCGGAAGATCAAGGATATTACCGGAATGTCCATCAAGGAGTTCATCATGGACATGCGCCTGAAGCGGGCGGCACAACTGCTGAAAGACTCCGACCTCAACGTGTTCGAGGTCTCCGTGATGACGGGGTTCATCAATCCGAAGTATTTCAGCGTCTGCTTCAAGCGGCGGTATGAACTGACCCCTTCGGAGTACAAAAAGAAATACTGCGATTGAGATTCGCGCGGT
>JAGABK010000110.1 GCA_017614625.1 Spirochaetales bacterium | reverse complement strand
CACATCGGCAGGATCAGGCTCTTGATGACGTCCTTGACCATCTGGTCGGAGAACTTGAGGTCGTCGGCATGGACGGCGGCGCTGTTCATCAGGGCGAACCTGAGGGCATCGGCACCGTACTTGTTGACGTGGATGGCCGGGTCGGTGAAGTTGCCCTTGCTCTTGGACATCTTCTCGCCGTCCTCGGCCAGGATGATTCCGTTGGTGACGTTGTGCATGAATGCCGGCTTGTCGAACAGCGCGGTTGCCATGATCGTCAGCGTGTAGAACCATCCGCGGGTCTGGTCCAGGCCTTCGGAGATGAAGTCCGCCGGGAAGGTCTTGTCGAAGCGGTCCTGGTTCTCGAACGGGTAATGGAGCTGTCCGTAGGGCATGCTTCCGCTTTCGAACCAGCAGTCCAGGACGTCGGGCACCCTTCTCATGGTTCCCTTTCCGTCCGGGCTGGGCCATGTGAGCTCGTCGACGTAGTGCTTGTGCAGGTCGGTGACCTTCTTTCCGCACTTGGCCTCAAGCTCGGCGATGGAGCCGATGACCTCGGTGTAATCCGAGCCGTCGCACTTCCAGACGGGAATCGGGTTGCCCCAGAAGCGGTTCCTGGAGATTGCCCAGTCGCGCGCTCCCTCGAGCCACTTTCCGAACCTTCCGTCGCGCAGGTGCTCGGGAACCCATGTGACCTTCTTGTTGTTGGCGACCATGCGGTCCTTGATGTCCGTGACCTTGACGAACCAGCAGTCCATGGCCCTGTAGATGAGCGGAGATCCGGTCCTCCAGCAGAACGGATAGCTGTGCAGGTAGTTCTCGCGCTTGACGAGCTTGCCCTCGTCCTTCAGGCGCTGGATGATGAGCTTGTCGGCGTCCTTGACGAACATGCCCTCGTAGTCCCTGACCTCGGATGTGAACTTGCATTCGTCGTCGATCGGACAGATTACGGGGATTCCCGTGCCCTTAAGGACGTTGTAGTCGTCCTCGCCGAAGCCCGGGGCCGTATGGACGATGCCGCAGCCGTCCTCGGTGGTGACGTAGTCGCCAAGGACCGTCACGAAGGCGCCCTGGTCGTACAGGTCTGCGAAATAGTCGAACAGAGGCTCGTAGCGCATTCCCGCCAGCTCGCTTCCCTTGCACTCCTCCAGGATCTCGTAGGCGGTCTCCTCCTTGTAGTAGGACGAGAGCCTCGACTTTCCGAGGATGTACTTGTCACCGCTCTCCTTGTCCAGGATCTTCACGTAGTCGATCTCAGGACCCAGAGCCAGGGCGAGGTTGGACGGAAGCGTCCACGGAGTTGTAGTCCACGCAAGGAAATAGGTGTCCTCGGTGCCGCGGACCTTGAACCTGACCGTGACGGCCGGGTCTGTGACGTCCCTGTAGCCTCCGAGGTTGACCTCCATGTTCGAGAGCGGGCAGCCCAGTCCGGGGCTGTACGGCAGGATGTTGTATCCCTTGTAGATCAGGCCCTTGTCGTAGAGGGTCTTGAAAACCCACCAGATGCTCTCCATGAAGCTCTTGTCCATGGTCTTGTATCCGTGCTCGAAGTCGACCCAGCGTCCCATCCTGTTGATGGTGTTCTCCCAGTCGCTGGTGAAGCGCAGGACGATGGAGCGGCACTCCTCGTTGTACTTGGCCACGCCGTACTTCTGGATCTCCTTGGCGCTCGAGATTCCGAGCTTCTTCTTCATCTCGTTCTCGACGGGCAGGCCGTGGCAGTCCCATCCCCAGTTCCTCAGGACGCGGCGGCCCTTCATGGTCTGGTATCTCGGGATGATGTCCTTGATGGTGCCCGGGACGAGGTGTCCGTAATGGGGATGTCCTGTTGCGAACGGAGGTCCGTCGTAGAACGAGAACTCATTGTCCGCCGGACGGGATTCTATCGATTTTCTGAAAATGTCGTTCTTCTGCCAGAACTCGAGGATCTGCTCCTCCATCTTGGGGAAATCCTGTCTGGGATCAACGCTTCTGAACATGTTTTCAACTCCATATGTAAAATATAACTGTGTAATCATAATACTTTTCACACGGAGCAACAAGCATTACAATAGCGTTGTGAAATATCCGGTCCCGGACAGAATCAGGAAATTCGCCTCTGTGTTCAGCGAAAACGGCTTCAGCCTCTACATCGTCGGCGGCGCCGTGCGCGACCACCTGCTGGGAATCCGGAACAGCGATTTCGACTTCTGCACCGACGCCCTCCCCGAACAGGTCATAGGCATATTCCGTAAGGTCATCCCCACCGGCATCAAGCACGGCACGGTGACGGTCCTGTTCCAGGGAGAAAGCTACGAGGTGACCACCTTCCGCACGGAGGGAGCCTACAGCGACAACAGGCACCCGGACAGCGTGAAGTTCGTCGGCGACCTGGAGGAAGACCTCTCAAGGCGCGACTTCACAGTCAACGCGTTCGCAGCCGACTGCACGGACGGGACCGTCATTGACCTCTTCAACGGAAAGGAAGACCTGAAGAACGGGATCATCCGCGCCATAGGCGACCCGGTGCAGCGTTTCTCCGAAGATGCCCTGAGGATGATGCGCCTGGCGCGCTTCTGCTCCAAGCTCGGATTCAAGGCAGATCCGGCCACCGTCGAAGCAGCCAAGACCCTCAGCGCAAACATAGCATATGTCTCCATGGAAAGGATTTACGACGAGCTTTCCAAGATGCTCATGTCCAAGGATCCGGTCTTCGGACTGCGCCTTCTCGAGGAGACGGGAATACTACAGATCATCCTTCCGGAGCTCTCACGCTGCCGTGAGACAACGCAGACCAAGGTCGGTTCGGACAACGTGCTGGACCACATCTACACGGCCGTAGCCGCCTCGGCCTCGCTGGACTACAACCTCACCGTGCGCATGGCCTGCCTTCTTCATGACATTGCCAAGCCGGACTGCATAAGCGTAAATCCGTACGGCTTCCTGCGCTTTTACGGCCATGACATGAAAAGCGCTGAATTGGCCCGCACGGTGCTCAGGCGCCTCAAATGCTCCAACCGCTTCACCGACGACGTTTGCGTCATAATCGAGAACCACATGACACGGTACCGTCCCGATTGGACGGACGGCGCCGTCAAGCGCCTCATCCGCAGGGTCGGAAAGGACAACATAAACAACCTCTTCGAGCTCCAGTGGTGCGACCAGATTGCATCCGACGGCAGGGCCAAGGTCGAGGAATATGACGGCCTGATAGAGCGCATCCACGAACTTGAGAACCAGCCCATCTCCTTGCAGGACCTGGACATAACAGGAGACGACCTCGCAAATGCGGGCATCCCCCGGTCCAAGACCATGGGAGACATCCTCAACCAGCTTGTGGAGATGGTGATAGACTACCCCACGCTGAACAGCAGGGACACCCTGCTCTCACAGGCACTGAGGCTTTACGAAATAAGACTGAACGGATCGGATCAGGAGGAGAAACCTATCTCCTGAATGGCAAGACGCGCCACGTTCTGCTCGGCGTCCTTCCTGTTGTGTCCCTCGGCGGGACCGTAAGTCACATTGTTCACAGTGACCGTATAGTAGAAGGTCTGGTCGTGCTCCGGACCCTTCGACCCTGTCATGGTGTAGACGGGAACCTTCTTGTAGCGCTTCTGCACGTATTCCTGAAGCTCCGTCTTGTAGTCCTTGCGGCTGCGGTTGCCTATGGCGTCCTCCAGCTGCGGCAGGAGGTTCGCAAGGATCAGCGCGCGCGCGGCCTCGAAGCCCATGTCAAGGTAGACGGCGGCGAAAAGGGCCTCGGTGCAGTCGGCCAGGATGGCCTTCTTGGTGCGTCCGCCGGTGAGCTCCTCGCCGTGGCCGATCAGAAGGAGCCTGTCCAGCCCGAGCTTCAGGGCCACTTCATGCAGCGCGTCCTCGCTCACCACGAGGCTGCGGATGCGCGTAAGCTCGCCCTCGTTCACGGAGAGGTTGCTGTAAAGCCAGTCGGAGACCACGACGGAAAGGACGCTGTCGCCGAGGAACTCGAGCCTCTCGTTGTCCTTCACGCCCGCCTTGGACTCGTTGGCGTATGAGGAATGGATGAAAGCGTTGTGCAGCAGAGCGATGTCGGAGAATGAGAGTCCGTTCCGCTCCTGGAAAAACAAAAGCTCCTTTCTTCTGTCTTCAGAAATGAAAGGAGCTTTCATGGTGTTCCTGCCGGACATCAATCAGACCAGCGTGGAAAGATAATCAACAGCCTCACCGACGGTCTCGAAGGCTCTGCCCTTCTCATCCGGGATTGTGATGTCGAATTCCTCCTCGAAACCGCTCACCAGGTCAAGGATGTCCATGCTGTCGGCCTTGAGGTCGTTGACGAAGGAAGACTCTCTGGTGATTGAGTTCTCATCAACAGCGAGCTTGTCGGCGATGATCGCCTTTACTTTCTCAAATACTTCGTTCTTGTCCATTTATCACTCCTCGGGATTAACTACCTGGACACCCTTGTAGTATCCGCACTGCGGGCAGACGCGATGAGGAAGAATGAGCTGACCGCACTTGGTGCACTTGCACAGTGTGGGAGCCTGGAGTCTCATGTTGGCAGCCTTGCGGGATGCGGCCTTGGCCTTGGATGTCTTATATTTCGGTGTTGCCATTTGTTTTACCTCTGTATCAACAATAATTTAATCGAACATTGTGAGAATATAGTAATTCAGTGTTTAAGTCAACACTTTATCTTTTCGTCGACCCTTCTCACGACCATCGGCGGAACCATCTTCGAGATGTCCGCGCCGAAGGCGGCCATTTCCTTTATGGCCGAGCTCCTGACCAGGAAATACTCGGGATTCGTGGGGATGAAAAGCACCTCCACGTCCGGGTACATCTGCTTGTAGGAGACGGCCAGCTCGAACTCGTAGCCGAAGTCGTTCATGGCCCTGACGCCCCTCAGGATCACGCCTACGTCGTTGGCCTTTGCGAAGTCCACGACCAGCTTGTCCCAGATGCGCACCTCGATGTTCGGGAACTCCGAGAGAAGCTCCTCGAGCATCTGCTTGCGCTCTGCCGACGAGAACAGCGTCTTCTTCGCAACATTATCCGCAACAACGACATAGAGCTTGTCGTAGAGGGCCGCTCCGCGTTTGATTATGTCAAGATGTCCGAGCGTCGGAGGATCGAACGTCCCCGGCAGCATGGCTATTTTCCTGCTCATTGCTTTGTACTCTCCACGAATTTCTTGGCGCTCTCGAAGGTCTCCTTCGATTCGTACTGGATCCTCGTCCTGATGGCGAGCTTTCCGTCCTCGCCCGTGGTGAAGACGGCGAAGCAGCCGTGGCCGATGTAGGAGAGCTTCTCGTTCTCCGAGACGTTCTCCTGTCTGCGGATCTTGTCCATGACGCAGTCGAAGTGGCTGTAGCTTCCGTCAGGCTCTGAAATCGCCTCGGCGATGTACTCGATGGGCTTTCCGCACAGGGCGCATGTGAAGAGAGGCTCCTGTACCTGAGGTACGGCAAGCTCCTCCATCTTCATGTGCTGTCTTTCCGCGGCGGGTGCGCCGCCCTTCTTTCCCTTGGACTTTTTCTTCTTTCCTTCCATCAGACCACCCCGCTGTAGTATGTCACTTCCTCTCCGGTCACCGCCGCCACGTCGAACCTGATCCCCTTGTGGGAAACCCTGTTCTCCGCAAGATAATGGCTCAGCGTCCTCTTCAGCCTCATGAGCTTTGCGGCATTGACCATGTAGCCCAGGTCACCTGCCGTCCACCTGCGCGGGAGGCTCTTGACCTCGGTCACGCACAGGAGACCTTCCGGAGAAAGCGATAGCACATCGATCTCCCCGTATCCGCACCTGTAGTTCCTCTCAAGTATCCTGTAGCCGGATTCCCTGAGATAAACCTCCACGAGAGCCTCGCAATGACTGCCTCTGGCCGCGGTATCCATCCCGAATCAAAAAAACGGGGATGCATAGACATCCCCATGTAAACGAGTCTTCCGGACTCAGATCCCCTTGTGTCCGCGGATCTGCTCGGGAACCTTGGCGGCCTTTCCGACCTTGTCCCTGAGATAGTAGAGCTTCGCCCTTCTGACACGGCCGCGTCTTACGACCTCGACCTTCTCGACTCTCGGCGAGTGCAGCGGGAAGATCCTCTCGACGCCGACGCCGTAGGAAATCTTCCTGACAACGAATGTCCTTCTGAGTCCCGTGTTGTTCTTTGCGATGACAACGCCTTCATAAACCTGGATTCTCTCGGTGTTTCCTTCGATGATCTTGAAGTAAACCTTGACCGTATCTCCAATGTGGAAGTTCTCGGCGTCCTGCTTCATCTGTTCCTGTTCAATAGCCTTAATCAAGTCCATTTTCTAACCCCT
>JAGABK010000109.1 GCA_017614625.1 Spirochaetales bacterium | reverse complement strand
GTGTTCTGGACGGGCGCAGGGGCATCGTCCTTGGAAAGGTCCATGAGGGCCTTGCGGATCATGGTGGTCAGGGCGCCGTAGATCTGGCTCTGGTTGCGCAGCTTGCATTCGCGTTTGGCCGGGTGGATGTTGAAGTCCACGAGCGCCGGGTTGTCCTCGATGAAGAGGAAGAAGAAGGGGAAGGCGCCGCCGGGGAGGGCCGCCGAATATGCGTTGGTGACGGCCTGGGTGAACTGGAAGCTGTCGATGACGCGGTTGTTGACGAAGATGCGGATCTGCGTGCGGTCGCGCTTGTAGACGGCGGGGTCGGAGCAGACTGCGTACATCTTCACGTTGTCGCCTTCATATGACATCTGAAGCGGCTTTGCGCCGGCGAAGGAGCGGTCGAGCGCCATGACGGAAATGCATCGGGCTTTCTTGTCTGTCTTGGGAAGGTGAAGCTTGAGCTCGCCGTCGGAGAAGAAGAGGAACTCGATGTCCTCGAAGCCCAGGGCCTTCTCGATGAAGGTCTTCCTGCAGTCGGTGCCTTCGCTCTGGGCGCGCCTTAGAAAGAGCTTGCGTGCAGGGATGTTCTCGAAGAGGTCCTCCATGGTCACGGTCGTGCCGCTGGAGGTGCTGCCGGGCACCACTGGGCCCTGCACGCCGTTGTCCACGGTGATGCTGCTGCCGTTGGAGTCGATCGTCAGGCGCGAGCAGGCGGCGATGCTTGAAAGTGCCTCGCCGCGGAAGCCCAGGGTCTTGAGGTTGAACAGGTCGTCCAGCGTCAGGACCTTGCTGGTGGCCGACTTGGTGCAGGCCAGGACGAGGTCGTCTTCGGACATGCCGCAGCCGTTGTCGCTGACGGTGAGGCTTTTTATTCCGCCTTCGCGGATGTGTACGCTGATTTTTGTCGCACCGGCGTCGATCGCATTGTCCAGAAGCTCCCTGAGCACGGAGGCGGGCCGTTCTACGACCTCGCCTGCCGCGATGCGGGAAGCGACCACCGGGTCAAGTATGTGGATCGACGCCATGCTCTTCCTTCGGAAGGTCCTGTCAGAAGGAGAATCTCAGACCGCCGGAGAGCGTGACTGCGAGCTTGCTGTTGACGTCCTTCAGGTCGGCTCTGAAGAAGACTCCGAACTTCTCGTCCTGGATCTGGGCCTGCATGAAGTAGGTGCTGGTCTCGTAATCGAGGAACGCCTTGGCCGCTTCAACTCTTCCTTCCTTGTTCTTGAGGGACTTGAGGAGGTTGGCAAGCTTGCCGGAGAATCCGTTGATCGCGGCTCCGAGGGTGAAGTCGAACTTCTTGATCTTGAAATCGGCCTGCAGGTCGAAGATGTCGGCAGTGATGGTTTCACTGTTGCCGCTCTTGGTCAGGACCGTGTTGTAGCCCAGTCTTCCGCCGCCCTGCTGGAGTGAAAGCGGAGCGGTGACCCTGGCGTTCAGTCCGAAGTGCTCGGTGTTCATGCCTGCGCTGAGGAGGATGTCCAGATACTGGCCCTGTGCCTGGGTCTGGATGTCGACAGGTCCGACGTTGATCAGGTCGTTGAAGTGGTAGCCTCTGTTGTAGGCTGCGCCGAAGCCGAAGTTGAAGATGCCTTCGGTGACGGTGAACCTGCCTTCGAACAGCATTCCCTTCAGGCCGTCCTTGTCAAGCTGCACGGCGGCTCCGCCTTCGATCTCGAGGCCGACTCTGTCCGCCAGCGTCACCGGCAGGTAGAGGTCGAGAGCCGGGTAGACCTTCGTGGCCTTGATTCCGCCCTTGAAATCGGCGATGGTGCTGAAACCGAACTTGAACTCGCCGAACTGCAGTCCCGCGCGGATTCCGGCGAACTGGCTGCGTCCCGCGATCTTGGCTGAGAAGTCCAGGTCGTCCATGAACGCGTTGAGCGTGAACACTCCGGTCCGGAACTCGACCTGACCGGTAAGGGCTTCCTTTGCCTTGTACTTTCTGCTGCTGGACTCGAATACGGGGCTCGTGAACTTGAACTCGGAGGTCCTGTCGGCCCTGACGGTGAGTCCGAGCTCCTCGTTGCTGTATCCGAGCACGGAGAAGTACTGCATGACGGAGTTGACGATGTTCGTCACGCCGTCTGTGTTGAATGTGAACGGGTTGATGACCGACAGTCCGGCTCCGCTGAGGATGACCTCGAGGTTGACGCGCAGGCCGACCTGGAAGCCGTTGAACTTGAACTGCGGCTCGAGGAGGATGCGGGCTCTCTTGAGCAGGGCGATCCTGTCCTTCATGCTGCCCATTGTCTTGTAGTCGTTTCCGGTTCCGTCGAAGGCGATGAAGGCTCCGTTGAGACCGAACCTGAAGTTGCTCTTCTGCTTCTCGGCAGCGTTCTTGGCTTCCTCCCTGGTGCTTGTGGCGATGGGAGTCTTCTCGCTCTTGGGCTCTTCTGCAGCAGGCGCAGGTTCGGGCTGGACTTCGGGCTGAGGCTCGGGCTGGGGTGCCGGCTCAGGCTGCGGTGCGGGTTCCGGCTGCGGCTCGGGCTGGACTTCAGGCTGCGGCTCGGGTTCGGGTGTAACTTCAGCCTGCGGCTGCGGTGCGGGAGCAGGCTTGGCGGTCTCGGCCGGGAAGAAGATGGAATCCAGATAGTACTGAAGCTCCTTCTCCAAAAGGTCCATGGCGAAGTTGAACTCCTCCACGCCGTAGCTTTCCGGGTATGTGACCGTCAGCTGTCCGCGCCCGGTGATGGCGAAGACGATCTCCTGCGTGTACTGCGGATAGGCCCTGCAGGCTGCCGCGGCAGCGGTGTAGATCTCCTCGTCCGTGACGAACTCGGGATATGTGACGAAGGCTTCGCCTATGTATGCCTCGATTGTGGCGGTGTAGCCATGGTACTCGAATGTCCTGATCAGTGCGCCTGCGGCTGCGGGCTGAGCGGGCTCCGTCTTGGCTTCCTCAGCCTCGGGGGCCTCTTCCCTGGCGGGCTCGGCGGGCTTTTCGGGCTCTGCGGCCTTCTCGGGCTCGGTCTTGGGCTCCTCGGCTGCCGGAGCGGCTTCGGGGGCCTTTTCAGGCTCCGCCTGGACATCGGCCTTCCAGTACTCCTGCCTGGTGGTTGCGGTCTGCTCGCCCTTGCGCGAGTTGTCTATGGTCTTGCCCTCTTCAAGCGCCGAGACCTGGCCGGTGATGAGGTTCCTGCCTTCTGCGGCGCCTTTCTCGAGGAAGGCGGTCTCGTTGTCGGCGTCCGACGTGACGAAGATGGAGGCTCCGGCGGCGGCCTTGTACTCGGTGACGGTTGTCTTCACGGTGAAGGCCTTGGCGGATTCGACGCCGGCCTTTCCGTCGATGACGTAGATGACGGGCTCAGAATCAAGTCCGCTGAACTGGACCAGCGATCCGGCCTCGACCTCGACCGTGAGGTTGCCGTCCGAGAGGACGACCGCCTTTCCGGCTGTCCTGACGATGTAGCCGTCAGCGACCTTGTCGGGGCTTGCGACGGCCTTGTAGGAGGCGTCGTAGACCGCGGCGTCGCCGAAACCGGCTGCGGGTGCCAGCGCGGAGGCGAAGACCGAAAGTGCGGAAAGAACCAGCACGAGCGTTGTTGCGAGGACTTTTCTGCCGATGGCATTTCTGAACTTGACCATATCAACTCCTTCGGTAAAGGGTAATTTACACGATATCACTATATCATAACCCTAAACACGAAGTGCTTCAATATGCACGCGTCAATATGCGCTCACGTACGCGGGGTAAGCGGGGTCAGCGTTTGATGGAGCAGTCGAGATCGTGGGCCTCGTAGACGTGTTCGCGGGCGAACCTGTCCATGTGGCAGATCTCCTTGATGATGGGCTTGATGCTGGAGCGGATGTTGGTCTGGTCGTACGGGCAGACGGGCTTGACGACGGGGAAGTCGTAGGTCTGCGCCAGACGCTTTATGGTGTTCTCGTGGACCTTGATCATGGGTCTGATGACGTACAGGTCTCCCTCGAAGAACTCCTGAACCGGGTTCATGGTGGCGAACTCGCCCCGGAGGAAAAGGTTCATGAAGGACGTCTCGACAAGGTCGTCCAGGTGGTGGCCCATGGCTATCTGCCTGAAGCCCCGCTGGTTGGCGATCTCGAAGAGGATGCGGCGGCGGTTACGGGCGCATATGTAGCAGTTGTATTCCTCGGGCACGGTGGACGGGAACTGCGGCTCCTCGACGATCTCGAACCCGATGTCCAGGTCCTTGAAATACTGCTCCAGGCGCGGGCGGTAGGCCGGGTCGATGGGATGCTCCTTCCAGTCGATCATCACCGCGTGCAGGCTGTACGTGATGGGAAGCCACTTGCGCCTGACCGAAAGGGCCATTGAGAGCGCCAGGGAGTCCTTGCCGCCGGAGACGCCGATCAGGATCTTCTCTCCGTCGCGGATCATGTCGAACTCGTTGATGCCCTTGCCCACGTCCTTGATGAAGCGCATGACCCAGGGCTGCATCACGCCGTCGATGATGTTTCTGTATGAGAGCTTGGTGCTGTCGATGGTGCTGCTCGCCGGTTCCTTCATGGCTTTCATGATACTTCAAAACAGGACGTGTGAAAACGGTTGAGAAAGATCGGTTTTTGTTGGAGAATCAGGGTGATGTCGGGTTTCGTGAAAAGACTGTCATTTGTAATGGTCCTCATGGTGTTCTGCGGCGGGCTTGCGTGCGCGCAGACGACCGTCCGCACGTTCTTCCCGGCCACGCGTACGGGCTCGTCCGTGCTGCCCGTGGACTCGGTCATAGGACAGACGGCAGACAGCAGCTCGAGCCAGTTCCATTTGCTTGTGGCGAAGGCACTTAGAAGCGAGTATTCATACGAGTGGACACAGAAGTACATCCGCGAGGATGTCCGGGCGGCCCTGATCCGTCTTTTCGGTGACTGGCTTTCCGCGAACCTGCCTGCCAAGGGCTTTCTGCTTTCGGTCCTGCACACCAACGCCGACGGAAGCGTAGGCATCAACATCAGGGTCGGAGAAACCTGCCTTGCCGTGGTGGTGGCCGACGGACAGATCGTCTCCATGACCAGGCTCTGAGGCCCGGGGTATCTGTTTTTTCAAAAATAGGGCGGCGGGGTATTGTTCTTTTTCTCCAAATGTTCTATAAAAACAAAGACTTGGCGGCGTAGCTCAGCTGGTAGAGCAATCGGCTCATATCCGATCGGTCAGGGGATCGTGGCCCTTCGCCGCTAGATTCAAGGCATCCGTAGAACGGGTGCCTTTTTTTCAAGGAGGGCGTCCGTGGTAAGGTTTTCGGTTCTGGGTTCGGGCAGCTGCGGAAACAGCTATGTCTTCTCCCTGGACGGACAATCGATTCTCATAGACGCCGGATACTCCTTCAAGCAGATCAACCTGCGCATGGAGGCCGGAGGCTTTGACATGAAGGATGTCATGGCACTCTTCCTGACCCACCTTCATCCGGACCACGCCCATGCGGCGGGCATCTTCGCCAGAAAGACGGCAAAGCCCGTCTATGTGACGCGCAAGTGCCGCGACCATGCCGTGACCGAATACATAGCCCTCAACATCCCCGAGACCTCCGCGATGGTCACCGAGCCCGGAAGTCCCGTCACCGTGTGGCCTTTCACCGTCAGCTGCTTCTACACCAGCCACGACAGCGCCGGAAGCTGCGGCTACACGGTCGATGTCGACGGAAAGAGGTTCACCATCATAACGGATACGGGAAAGTACAGCCAGGAGATGGTGGAAGAGGCCCGCTCGGCGGACGTGCTGTTCCTGGAGTCCAACTACGACATCCAGATGCTGCGCACAGGTCCGTACCCGCTTTACCTTCAGAAACGCGTGGCGGGGGAGAGGGGACACCTGTCCAACGACCAGGCCAGGAACCTGCTCCTGGACGCCGGTTACGACGGGAGTTCCAAGCGCGTCTACCTCGTCCATATCTCGGCCAACAACAACACACCGGAGACGGTGGCCCAGGCCATGTGCCCATTCAACGCCTTCGTCTGCAGGCGTGGCGAATGTTATACGGACTATATTTCCTAATACGGAATGATTGATTCTTTCTACCTTGACTAATATCCCTGTTTATAAATAAGATACCGCTCAAGGAGATTATCAATATGACAGAGCTAATCAGCAAACTCAAGACAATGGAACCGGGACCTCAGACCATCCGCGTGGAAGGCTGGGTCAGAACAAAGCGCGACAGCAAGACAGTCACCTTCATCGAAGTCAACGACGGAAGTTGCCTCAAGGGACTGCAGGTCGTAACAGACAGGGCCGTCATCGACAATAATCTCCTCAATTCCATCTCGACCGGCTGCTCGGTCATCTGCGAGGGAAAGCTCGTCGCTTCCCTGGGCGGAGACCAGAAGGTCGAGCTCCAGGCATCGGCCATAACGCTGGTCGGCGAATGCCCGGAGGACTATCCGCTTCAGAAGAAGAGACACACCCTCGAGTACCTCAGGGAAATCGGCCATCTCAGGGCAAGGACCAACACGATCGGAGCCGTCGAGAGGGTCAGGAGCACCATGGCCTATGCGGTGCACCGCTTCTTCCAGGAGAACGGGTTCTACTATGTGAACACTCCTCTGATCACCGGAAGCGACGCCGAGGGCGCCGGCCAGATGTTCCAGGTCACCACGCTGGACCTTGAGAACGTGCCGCGCACCGAGGACGGCAAGGTCGACTATTCGAAGGACTTCTTCGGAAAGCGCACCAGCCTGACCGTCAGCGGCCAGCTGGAGGGCGAGACCTACGCCACGGCTCTCAAGAACATCTACACGTTCGGCCCCACTTTCAGGGCCGAGAACTCGAACACCAAGAGACATCTGGCCGAGTTCTGGATGATCGAGCCTGAGATGAGCTTCTGCACCCTCGAGGGTGACATGAGAATCGCCGAGGACTTCCTGAAGTACGTCTTCAAGTACGTCCTGGACAACTGCCAGGAGGACATGGACTTCTTCTCCAAGTTCGTCGAGCCGGGAGTCAAGGACACCCTGGTCCACGTTGTCGAAAGCCCGTTCGCACACATGACCTACACCGATGC
>JAGABK010000108.1 GCA_017614625.1 Spirochaetales bacterium | reverse complement strand
GAACTACGTGAGGAAGGTGGGCCTGAACACCCTGCTCCGGCGCGCGGGATTCATCGATGTCGATGAGAACAACAAAGTCACGGACTACAGGGCGTTCGTAGAGAGCAACGGCATGTCCGCCTACGTGTTCCTGAAGGATCCCGATGACAAAACCGTGTACAATCAGGTGTATGATTGTCTCAGGAAGCTCAGCGGCGAGAACCTGTGGGGCTTCCATGAGGTCCTGACCCGGGACGAGGCGAAAGAAAGGTTCGGACTCGACGGGGATTTCGCCTTCATTGTGGAGAGCGACAACTATTCGTACTGCGGTTCCTACTGGACCGAGCCCGTCATCAGGGACCTGGAATGGAAGGACTACAGATACGGCCACGCCACGCACGGATACTTCCCGGAAAAGGGGCCGCAGCCGGTATTCTGGTGCCGCGGACCGTCATTCAGAAAGGGCGTGGTGATCGAAAAAGGCAGGGTCATAGACGAAGCACCCACCCTCGCCGCAACCTTCGAAGGGACGCTGCCCGAAGCTGACGGGCGCGCGCTCACGGAGATATTGAACTGCTGATCGGATAATTGAGGAAACAACCGGCCCGGCGTCGGAAAGAGAGGTTCAAATGAAGAACAGACCAAACGTGATTGCAAGGATTCTCGTCCCGGTATTCTGCCTGTCGCTCCTACTGTGCGGCTGCTCGACTTCGAAGTTCGGCCGGAACCATGCGTTCGATCCGAACCACATCGTGTTCAGGGCGGGGGCGCTCAGCGACATCCATCAGAACCTGAGCAATGTGGACAACAACTCCCTCAAGATGGTCGCCGCCCTCAAGCAGCTCGAGAATATGAGCGGTGGCAAGCTTGACGCCGTGATGGCCGCCGGAGACCTCACGGACTCGGCTACGAAGGACGAGGTGGGCCAGTTCAGGAACAACTACCTCAGGTGCTTCGATCCCAAGGATGTCACGCTGGTGTACTGCATGGGAAACCATGACGCCAGGAACGAGACATACGAGACGCTCAAGACCTATCCCGAGATGTTCGGGCCCGAATTCTTCCTGACCGACCAGGAGGACTCCGTCATCAACGAAGGAAACAGGCACTGCATCGTGAACGGAATCCACATAATCACCGTCATGCCGGAGAACTTCGCGGTGTACGGCGAGGTCGTCATGGGCGAAAGGACACTGAAATGGCTTGACGGCGTGCTTGCCAGGATCACGGCCGAGGAGCCCGGAAAGCCCGTGTTCGTCCTCACCCACGCCATGCCCTACGACACCTGCTACGGAAGCGACCTCAAGCTCGGAGACTCGAAGAACAAGCTCGGATGGTACTCGAAGGACCTTCTGGACGTCCTGTGCAAGTACAACCAGGTCATCACATTAAGCGGCCACCTCCACTTCCCGCTCAACGACGAGCGCTCAATCATGCAGACCGATTTCACGGCACTCGGCTGCGGCTCGGTCCGCTTCATGGCCATTGAGAACGGCAATTTCGAGGACATGAGGTCGGAGACCGTCATGAAGGACTGCGCCTCGTTCTCCCAGGGACTGTACATAGAGGTCGATATCTACGGAAACACGCGCATCGCCAGAATGGACTTCTACAACGGCGGAACCATCAAGGAAGACTGGATCATCCCCGCCCCCAAGGCCGACGGATCGCATCTGACGGTCTACGGAAAGGACAGGGCCGACAACCCTGCGCCCGAATTCAGCAAGGGCGGCTCCGTGAAGAAGAACGCCGACGGAACCCTCACGGTCGAGTTCGCCGCCGCAACCGACGACGACCTGATCCACGACTATTCGGTCTTCGTCTGCGACAAGGCCGGCAAAGAGCTCAGGCGGTTCAACATCCTGGCCGATTTCTACCATTACACCGATCCCAAGGATATGAAGGGTTCGTATTCGATCAATATCGGGGAGTACGATCCGGCGGCCATTTCGATAAAGGTGGTCGCAAGAGACTCCTGGGGAAACGAGTGTGAGGAAAGCATAGTTCCGTAACACCGGAGTTCCCACTTCCCTATTTTTTATCTATTACTCTTAAGTTATAGACGAGGCCGACGGCAAGCCCTTTCACCCTTCCTGTTTCAGCGTCTTCTCGTCCACGCGCACGATCAGCGTGTTCGTCTTGAACGTGCTGATGTACTGGACATCCGAGGCAAGACCCATAACGAGCCTGATACCCATGTTGGCAGTCGGGTCGGAGTTGTTCTCCGTCTCCAGCTTGTAACGCTCGACCGGATTGAACGGCCTGCAGTCGTCCCTGATCCTGAGGATTATGCCGTCGTCCCTTGCAAGCAGCCTGATGTAGATCAGGTTCTGCTTCTTCTCATCGAACCCGTGCTGGATGATGTTCCTGGTCATCTCCTCGGTGAACAGCGCAATCCTGTTGCCGGCCAGGTCACTGTAGCCGTTCTCCCTGCAGAACAGCATGGCGATTCCGGCAACCGCGGAGACCTCCATCATCGTGTCGATGACGAACTCCATCTCCCTGTCGCCGGATGCGATGCGGTCACCGACGAAGAGGCGCTTGTCCTTGAGCGTCTTCCCCTTCTGAAGGAGGATGAACGCCAGAGCCAGTATGGAGAGGATGAGGTCCACTATGACTATCGAGAACCAGACGCCCTGCTGTCCGAAGATTGCGATGCACGGCTTCATGAGGCCCACCGGCGCGACCAGGATCATCAGTAGCATCATGATGTTGGCGGTCTCGATCTTCCTCACGCCCTGGAGGTAGTTGATGAGACAGTACAGGAAGACCCTCAGCGGCAGGGCGAAGGCTACCACCCTTACCCCCTCGGCGCCCATGGCCAGGGTCGCTGCATTGTCGAATCCCAGATAAAGACCGGCGAAGAACCTCGGGAAAAGGAAAAGGACAGCGCCGCAGATGACACTAAGCGGGATTCCCAGACCCATCGA
The DNA here is from genome assembly GCA_017614625.1 of Spirochaetales bacterium. GTDB lineage: Bacteria > Spirochaetota > Spirochaetia > Sphaerochaetales > Sphaerochaetaceae > UBA9732. The sequence continues at coordinate 2,603 of JAGABK010000108.1, read as the reverse complement.
TGCGATCTGGAGGTCGTTGAGCGAGTACCTGTCCTCCTCGGAGTAGAAGATGCCCGACATGACCCATACAGAATCGGAGGTCCCAAGATACAGAAAGCCGAACAGATAAAGCACGCTGTTCTGCATTCCGTAGACGGCGATGACCGGACCGAAGAACTGCGCGGTCAGGATGTGGTTGATCAGGATTCCCGCGGCGGAGGCTGCGACCTTGTTCACCGCGCTGATCGAGCCGCGGTAGAACATCTTCCCGGAGAACGAGAACGGCCTGCTCTTCCAGTCCACATGGAAGCGGAGGTTCCTGTCCTTCCTGAAGAAGTGGGTCGCAAGGACCAGGAAGTACCCCACATAGCTGGCGGAAGTGGCCAGGGCGAGCCCGTACATCCCAAGGTCCGTACAAAGCACCACGACGAAATCCAGTATGACGTTTATACCCGTCATGGCGCCCACTGCGAAGACGGGCCGTGCGAAATCGTTGTCCAGGCTCATGTAGCCCGACATTATCGTCGCGCAGCATACGAACGGAAGTCCGAACGCGTAGCCTCTGAGGTAGGCGGCCCCGAGCGGCTCGAGGTAGGAATTGACCGTATTGGCGCCGAGGATGCGCATGATCAGCGAGGGAATCAGAAGACAGCATGCGGCAAATACCAGGGCCACAGCCGCAGAAAGGATGAGCGCGAAGGAAAACGCGCTGTTGGCCTTGTCGGTCTCTCCCCTTCCCAGATGCTCAGTGTACAGGCTTCTTGAACCGCCGGCCAGAACCGAACCGGTTATGGTGAACAGCAGGAAGGCCGGCCTGAGAAGGCTGTTGGCGGCAACGGCGTTGACACCCAGGTAATTGCCCGTGACTATTCCGTCGACGACAGGGCCCATGATGAAGGCCATGGACGTGCCGAACTGCGTGGCGAGATTCTTCCTGAAAATGCTCTTTACGACATTGTATCTGTATTCACTCTGAATCCGCCTGATTGATCCCGCCACTTCGGCTTCTCTCCCGTTACCATCACATTATATAATACTGTGCCCGCTCAAGTACATGCCCGCGCGGAACCACTCACAGCGAGAACACACCCTGGGAGAAGACCTTCTCAAAGCCCAGGGACTCATAGAGGTGGTTGCTCACCGGATTCTTGCGGTCCACGTTCAGCGTCGCGACCCTTCCCGCGCCGACGATCTCGTTCACCAGAAATCCTACCACCGCCCGCGCGCAGCCCTTGTTGCGGAACTCGTCCCTCGTGTAGACATAGCTGATCTTCGACGCATCGTCCGTCCACTTCTGGGCCTTGGCGAACGAGACGATCCTGCCGTCCTTCCTGAGGACCCTGAAATCCGAAACGGTCTCCGCCACCCGCTCCCTGTGGACCGTATCCGTCAGTCCGCAGTCCTTGATGAAGGCGCACATCATCCCGTACAGCTCGTCCACATCCTCTTCCGTGGGGACCTCGATCTTCTCAGCCGTCGGTGCGGTCCTCCCCCTCGCCTCCATGAAATCCATTCCAAGCGAAAGGCGGAACCCGTACCCCTCGCGGGCAAAGCTCTCCGTCATCTTCTCCCCCAGGCCGATGTCGCAAAGGAAGTTCTTGACCTTGTAGCCGTTCGATGTCAGACAGCACACCATATCGTCCGCCAGCGAGGCGTCGCCCTGGAACAGGATGCTGTAGGGCTCAACGCACAGGGCGACAAGCTGCAACACCCCTTCCCGGATCCTTATCGCGTATTCGTCCTTGCCCGCCTCCTTCAGAAGCGGCGCGTCGAGTCTGAAGAAAGGCTCGTTGTACTTGGCCTCAAGCAGGAACGCCTTGTTCTCTTCATAGAAATCAATACCGTTCGAATAGACCTTGACCATGTCGGAACCTCCCTTCGTTTGGGCGTTAATCTATCCCTTATGGTCATGAAGGTCAAGGTGGCCTCAACCGAGGGCTTTCCTGACCGGATGCCTGATGACCGTCTTCCACTTCTCCGGTGCGACCTTGCGGGCATCGGACAGGTATATCTCATGATGCAGGCGGCTGCCGCTGAAATCATTGACATAGCCGTTCTTCGCAAGGAAATCGTCCATCAGGGCGACCGTGGCCGGCTCGTCATCGAACGGACCGTTGTGCATGACCTGCACGCAGAGCCCCTCGTCGATCGTCAGGAACTCGGCCGACGAGCAGTCCATCTTCTTTTTCCTTTGCGCCGTCTCCACAGCCCATCTGAAATTGTCCGCGGTGATGAAATCAGGCAGGCGGATGACCGAGATCCAGTTGAATGAGGTCTTGTCGGAGTAATCCACGCCTGAGATGTCATCCTGCCACCAGAAACCCTCGAGCGGCGGCACAACATAATCGTAGAAACCTTCGATCCGGTAGTCCGTCTTGTAGCTCATCTTCAACGTGTAGGCGACGGCATACAGCACACCTATTGCCTGCTGATAGGCTCCGCCTTCCTCATTCGGGTCGCCCTTTCCCCTGACTGCTATGTAATTCGCCTTCGGAACCGTAATGATTTCCGGCTTGTCCTTAGGCATATAGAATTCCCTGTACTCCTTCCTGAAATCGAACGCCATGCCTTCTCCTCCGTACACCACATCATAGCATCTTTCCATCAAAAAGTCAAATCGATTG
>JAGABK010000107.1 GCA_017614625.1 Spirochaetales bacterium | reverse complement strand
TACCGTCAGGGCGGAGTGGCCTACGTCTACCTCTGCTACGGCATCCACAATCTTCTGAATATTGTCACAGGACCCCGGGACTCGCCGCAGGCCGTTCTGGTGCGCGGGGTCGAGGGTTTTTCCGGACCGGGCAGGCTGACGAAGGAGATGGGGATCGACCGCACCCTGAACGGGGTCCCGTTCACCGGTTCCGATGCGATCTGGCTTGAGGACGACGGTTTTGAAGCCCGCCTGACGGCCACTCCAAGAATCGGGATAGCCTATGCGTCGGAAGAGGACCAAAAGAAGCTCTGGCGTTTCCTACTTGTTCAGGAATGAGTCGATTTCTGCCCTGTGCCTTCCGTAGAAGACTATGTGGTGGTTCCCGCAGGGCGTCTGCAGAAGGTCGGCAACCCGGTAAGGCTCGTCGAAGACGATCTCTATCTGCGTCCTGCACAGGGTCTTCTCGTCGAGGTTCCTGACGATCCTGCCCTCGGCGCACCAGTATGTCCTCATGTCCGCCGAAAGCCTGAAGACGGTGACGGGCTGTTCCCTGAGCTCTCCCTTGACCGCCACGCCTATGCCCGATTCGAAATGGGTGTCGAACCGGTAGCTTTCTGTCATGTCGTAGGGAAGGGTGCAGTGTGCTATGACCATGCTGTTGGCATCGGCTTCGATGCGCGAGGGGTTTGCCTGGAAGGAGGACTGCCCGGTGACCTTGCGCACCACAGCCATGGAGAGCATGCTCATGATGTCCCCCTCGCAGGTTCCGATGAAACCCTCGGTGTTCAGCCTTGCAAGGGAAAGACAGCCTGTGGTATGGATCGAATCCAGCAGGTCGAAGCACCTGATCGTCAGTCCGTCAAGACCGTGGCGCTTTCTTATTTCCAGCACCGCGTTCTCGAGTCTGCGGGCGCCTGCGAAGTCGAGTCCATCCCTGTTCTTCTCTGTCTCCGGCTGCTCCCTGTAGGCCTCAAGAAGCTCCTCCATGGGGATGTCCGCAAGCGTCGTTCCGAAGGTCGAGAACACCTTTTCATAGGACGGAACGGAGGCTATTAGCCAGTCCGAAGGCCTTCCCACGACCCCGTAGGTTCCGCCGAGGGCGGCTGAGCTGTAAACGGGGAGGTTTCCGGAACGATGTCCTGAAACCGCACTGTCACCCGATAAAATCGCCCTTATCCTGCGAGCTATGTAATCGGAGGAACCGTGGAGAATCTCTCCGGGAACGCCCTTGCCGTTGAGCCAGGTCAGGATTTCGACCGATGCGGCAAGGCTGTTGTCCGTCCCGCTTGTCAGAAGATACACCGGAGGTTCGATCAAGTCGAAGGCCCTGAGGAACTTGCCCTCGCTTCCGCCTGAGGCGATGAAGATCAGCTTCAGGTCCGCGTCGCGGTCCTCGAGCGGAGCGGGAATCAGTTCCCCTCCCAGACATTGTCCTATGGAAGAGAAGAAGGCGGCTGTCCTGTCGGAAAGGAGGGTCGCCCTGTTGATGTCGGATGAAAGGCCGGAGACTTTGATTTTCATGGCATCATTGTACAATGCAAAAGCTAAGATTTGAAGGCCGGCACGGTTGTCCATGTGAGGCCTTTGCCTTATCATTCAGGCAAAAGGGGGAGACATCATGGGCAGGGGATTGTTGGCAGGTCTTGCAATCGTTTCGCTTCTGACCATTGTCGGGGGCCTTGCACTCAGCGCGTTCACTTCACAGTCGCAGGCATATCTCAAGGTCGATTACGAGGGAGAGGTCATCCGCGACCAGAGGTACGGCGAGGCCGAAAGGAACCTCTACGACCTCTATCTTCCGGAGGACACCTCTTCCGGAAAGGCGGCCCATCTTGTCCTTTTCATCCACGGAGGCGGATGGACCAGCGGAGACAAGGAGGACGGCGAGGCCTGGTGCAGGTACTATGCCGCCCGGGGTTATGTTGCCGCAAGCATGAGCTACACACTCCTGGACGAGGAGCACTGGCCCAGCATCCTTTCCGTGAACGACGAGGTCATAGCCGCGGTGAAGGCCATCAAGGCCCGCTGCGCGCAGGAGGACATGGGAATCAGGCTGCGCGACATGGCGGTGCAGGGATTCTCCGCAGGAGCCTGCCAGGCCATGATGTTCGGCTTCAGGGAGAAGGAAAGGTCTGAAACCGATCCTGACCTGCTTCCCGTCCGCTTCATAGTCCAGCAGTCGGGTCCCTCCACGTTCGACCCGGCCGTGTGGGGCGCGAATGGACAGGTCATGTCCCTGGTTCGCAAGGCCACGGGACTTGACGGCACTGCGAAGGGAGAGGCCTCCTTCATCAGCCTGTTCAGCGGACAGTACGTGACGGCGGATATGGTGCGCGAAGGCACCGCGGAAGCCGCCTGGAAAGCAGCCTCCCCGTATTCCTACATCACGGAGGACAGCGTCCCGATCCTCTACGCCTACGGGGCCAACGACAACATAGTGCCGCCTGCCAGCCGCATGATTCTCGAGAATGCCCTGAAGGCGGCGGGAAAGAGGGAGTATGTCGACTATGTCGGAATCCTGATGGAACGCTCCGGCCACGGCCTGAGCCTTGATCCGGATCAGCAGCAGGTCTTCCTTTCTGCTGTCCGCGCTTTCTGCGACAGGTATTTCACCGAATGAAAAAGGCCGCCGCGGAAGTTCCGCAACGGCCTTTGATACGAAGCTGAATTCAATCAGAACGTGAACTGTGCTCCAAGGACGACCTGGACGTCGGACTGGGGTGCGTTCGCGCTTACGTTTCCGTAGTTCCTGATGTTCACATAATCCACCTGGACCATTGCTGTGAGCCAGGAGGATACCTTGTAGGATGCGTTCACGCCAACGACCGTCGTGTATTCCACGCTGTCGCGCGTTGCCTGGGCATCGGGATACTTGGCGTTGTAGGTTGTGTGCTTCGTGGTCGGGGAGGCTTTGTCGTACTGATAGTCCGCGTCTCCTCCGATGTATCTCCATGCGGTCCACTGGTCGTGGGTTCCGTGCGCCATGAAGAAGAAGTTTCCTTCTACGCTGAGCCTGAGGTCCGCTGTGGTCCAGCCGGCCTTGAGGTCTGCAACCACGGCATCCGCTCCGTAGGTATAGCCCAGGAAGTACTCGTCATAGGTAATGCCTGCGCCGACGGATGACC
>JAGABK010000009.1 GCA_017614625.1 Spirochaetales bacterium | reverse complement strand
TACAGGACCGCCCAGACCCAGGCAGTCATGAGCGAGTTCATGGCCGCCTCCCTGCTTTACAGGAGCGACTGGTACCGCAAGCTCAGGACATCCATAGAGGAAGGCGCCGCCGAAGGCCCCGTCCTCCTGGACCCCTTCTGCGGAAGCGGAACGATCTGCATCGAGGCCGCCCTCATGGCGACCAACACGGCGCCCGGACTTCTCAAGCAGGACAGCTTCGCCTTCCTCGGACTGCCCATCCACGACGAGGAGCTCTGGCAGGAAACGGTGGCCGAAGCCCAGGCCCAAAGGCGTGAAAACACATGCAGGATCATCGGCTGGGACATCGACAGGCGCGCCGTGGACATCTCCACGGAGAACGCCCGCAAGGCCGGACTGGAAGGGATGGTCGAATTCGCAGTCAGGGATTTCACCACCGTCACGGAAGCCGACGTCCCGCTTCAAGCGGATGCATCGTCACCGACCCGCCCTACGGCGTGCGCCTGGACAGCGGCTCGGCCTCGATCAGACGTCTTTACACCGCCATAGGAGAGGTGATCTACAACTGCTTCTGCGGCTGGTCGGCCGCGATCCTCAGCGGAAACAGCGAACTTCTGGGCTTCATCGACATGAAGCCGAACAGGACCAACACCCTGATCAACGGCGGAATCGAATGCCAGGCCGCGCACTACTACGTCTTCAGCAAGGAAGAGAGGCAGCAGATGGTCGAGCGCGCCAAGGCAAGACGCGAGGAGCGCCTGAGCGCACCGCTTTCGCCCGGAGCCCAGATGGCCGCCAACAGACTGAAGAAGAACATGGCCTCCATAGGAAAGGCCATGCAGCAGCAGGGCGTCACCTGTTACAGGCTCTACGACGCCGACATGCCCGAATACAGCGCCGCGATCGACGTGTACGAGGGAAAGTGGATATGCCTGCAGGAGTACGCCGCGCCCTCAACCATCGACCCTGAGGACGCCAAGCGCCGCCTGGAGGAACTTGTGTTGGCCACCGAGCGGGTGACGGGAATCGACTACGAGAACATCTACGTCAAGCGTCGCGAGATCCAGAAGGGAGCCAACCAGTACAACAAGAGGGGCAGCTCCTCACACTTCTTCATCGCAAACGAGAACGGACACAGGTTCCTTGTGAACTTCAACGACTACCTGGACACGGGACTCTTCCTGGACCACAGGCCGGTCAGGAAGATCATCGAGTCCATGGCCATGGACAAGCGCTTTCTGAACCTCTTCTGCTACACGGGCAGCGCCACGGTTCACGCCGCCGCCGGCGGAGCGCTCTCCACCGTCAGCGTGGACGCCAACGCCAACTACCTGGACTGGGCAATGAGGAACATGCAGATCAACGGATTCAACACCATGAACCACTTCTTCTACAAGGACGACTGCCTGTCGTTCCTGCGTGAGAACAGGGATGTGTTCGACCTGATCTTCTGCGACCCGCCCACCTTCTCCAACAGCAAGGGACGCGACACCTTCGATGTCCAGCGCGACCACGGATACCTGATCCGTTCGTGCATGAGGCACCTCTCGGGCGACGGAGTGCTGATCTTCTCGACAAACTACACCCGCTTCAAGATGTTCGGCGAGCTCTACGAGGACTTCATCATCGAGGACATCACGGAAAGCACCATAGGCGACGATTTCGTGCGCAACAGCCGCATCCACCGCTGCTACAGGATCAGACACAAGGTCGAGCAGGCCATGGTCATCCCACCGCAGAAAAAGCTGGTGAAGAAAGCCGTCAGGAAAGACTGAGGATATTCAAAGCTTCTTGAGATAGTGACCCTCGACCCAGACGCCTTCATTTACGATGATGAAGGCCTTCTTGTCGTACCTGCGCACTATCTGGCGCAGCTGGTGCACCTCGTACTTGGAGACGAGGATATAGAGCATGTGCTCGTCCTCGTTGGTGTAGGCGCCGATCGAATGCAGCTCCGTCACTCCCCTTCCCATCTTGGTGAACACGTCCTGCTCCAGGTCCGTCGGGTCGATCTTGGTGATGATCTTCACCTCCACGTTGATGTTCTGGGAATGGAACTTGTCGATGGCGAACGCATGCACCACCGCGAAGATGACGGAGTAAACGACAATCTGGACATCGAACAAAAAGAGGCAGACGGAGTAAATGACCAGGTTCACCAGAAGGTTGACCCTGCCCACGCTCACGTTGCCGTGGGCCTTCGAGACAAGCATGCCCACCACGTCCATGCCGCCTGTTGATCCGGACATGCGGAGCACCAGGCCGACTCCGGCGCCGGAGATGAAGGCTCCGACTATGGTGGAAGCAAGGCAGTCGTCGACTATCCTTGTAGTCGGAATCAACGACATGCCCACCGTCAGGGCGGTGACGGCCACGAACGTCTTGAGGAAGAAGAGCTTCTCAAGACGGGGAAAGGCGTAGATCAGGATGGGTATGTTCATCGCATAGAACACGATTCCCGCAACGTCCCTGGAACCGAAATCAATGTGTATGAAATCCGAAAGGAGGGTCCTGATCAGCTGGGAGATTCCGACAAGACCGCCCGAATAGAGGCTGAAGGGCACGATGAAGAGGTTGACTCCCACCGCGTACAGGGTTCCTCCGAGTATGCACACGAGGAAACGTTCGAAATGTATCTTCTTCTCAAGAGCAAGGCCTCTTCCTGTCATGCCTGTCATCCCCTTCTGCCGCAAGGGCAAAGAAAAAGGCTGCGCGGAATTCCCGCGTAGCCCGATTCGGAAGATCCGGAAACCTTACTTGGCTTCTTCTTCCTTTGCCTTCTCGGCCTCTGCCTTCGCTGCCTCTGCTGCTTCTCTTGCCCTGTTGATGGCACGGATGATCACGAACAGGACCAGAGCGGTCAGGATGAACTGGATGATGTTCTGGATGAGGTTTCCATAACGGATGGCCAGTTCCTCCGTGGTCTCGGTAGCAGCCTTCAGGACGACCTTGAGCTCGCCGAAGTCCGTTCCGCCGACAAGGAGTCCCAGGATCGGGATCAGGATGTCCTTGACGAAAGAATTCACGATTGCCGTGAAAAGACCGCCGATGATGATACCGACAGCCATGTCGACAACGTTTCCACGAGTTATGAATGCCTTGAACTCAGCGAAAAAGCCTTTCTTCTCTTCTGCCATTGTCAAACCTCCGGTTTGTTGTTGGGTTTATTATATTCTCAATTCAGAGGTTTTACATTAAAATTACAAAAAAGTGAACAAGGGAGAGTGCCAATGAACAATTTTTCTTTCAGATGCCCCACAAGAATCGTCTTCGGAAAGGACACCATAGCCAAGGTTGCCGAGAACATCAGGGATTTCGGTGGATCGAGGGTCCTCATGGTCTACGGCGGAGGCTCCATCAAGAGGAACGGAGTCTACGAGACCGTAACGGCATCGATGAAGGAAGCCGGCATCTACTATGTTGAGCTTCCGGGCGTTCAGCCCAACCCAAGGCTCTCCCTGGTGCTCAGGGGAATCGAGGTCTTCAGGGCGGAGAAGCTCGACTTCATCCTCGCCGTCGGCGGCGGTTCGGTCATCGACACGTGCAAGGCCATCTCCTTCGGCCTGGCAGTGCCCGAGGGCAAGGACATCTGGGACGACTACTTCATGGTCGCCGGAGCGCCGATCCCCAGGGGACCGCTTCTCGGAACGGTCCTCACCCTCCCCGCCACGGGATCTGAGATGTCCAACTCCTGTGTCATTTCCAACGAGAAGACCAACGTCAAAAGAGGCGTGAACCATGAGAACAACTACCCGGCGTTCTCCATCACGGACCCGCAGGTGTGCTTCACCCTTCCCCCGTTCCAGACGGCGTGCGGAAACGTGGACATGTTCAGCCACCTGATGGAAAGATACTTCACCAACACACCGGACGTGGCCCTGACGGACGCCCTGCTCGAGGCCTCAATGCGTGTGATCGTGCAGTACGGCCCCATGGCCTACAGGAATCCCACCGACTACGCCTGCAGGGAGAACCTCATGCTGGCGTCGACCCTGGCGCACAACAACCTGTTCGGCTGCGGAAGGGTCCAGGACTGGGCCAGCCACTGGCTTGAGCACGAGCTTTCGGGAGAGTACGACATCGCCCACGGAGCGGGCCTTGCGATCATGATCCCGGCGTGGATGAAGTACGTCTGGAAGACCAACGAGAAGAGGTTCGCACAGTTTGCGACGAACATCATGGGAAGCCGGGTCCCCGTATCTGAGACCGAGCGTCTTGTCATGGACGGAATCACCCGCTTCGAGGACTGGTGCCACAGCATGGGCCTCGTGACAAGGCTCTCCGATGCCGGCATCACGGACAAGGACTTCGAGCTCATGGCAACCAGGATGCTCACGGGCGGAAGGGTATTCGCAGGACACTTCAAAGAGCTCTACCACGAGGACATCGTGAACATATACAGACTGGCGCTCTGAGGCGCAGGTCCTGGTTGAGTAGAATTCTTTTCAGTATTTGAGTCTCAGAACGCCCAGCTCAGGAAAGCCTTGAGGTCCATCCTGTTCATGCGCTGCGAGAGCGGAAGCAGGTAGTAGTGGTCCGCCACTGCGAAACCGACGGTGAACTTCTCAGACCTGTGGTAGCGCACTCCGATCTCCGCCGCGAGGCCCAGGTTGTATCTGGTTCCCTCCGTCAGGATCTTGCTGGCGTCCGCTCCCAGTGCCAGGTAGATGTCGCTGCTGGCGACCTTGAACGATGCCTGGGCCATGAGGTCCACGTACGGCGTGAGGACAGTGTTCTTTATGTCCAGGATCAGGTTCTTGTTCGCATAGAGCGCAAGGTTGACCTTCACACCGAGGTCGAAGACGTTCCAGGAAAACAGCGGACGAGAATAGGAGACGACGATTCCGACGTTCTTGGCTCCGGCCGAATCCGGGATGTAATTCATGTAGCCGAATCCCACATCGACCGTGTTCTTCGGGATGTAGATCTCGACGGGCTCTTCGGGGACTTCCTCGACAGGCTCCTCCGGGACAACTTCCTCGGGCTCTTCCACGGGCTCAACGACCTCCTCGGGAACAGGCTCCTCTTCGACAGGCTCCGGCTCCAGGAAAACCTCCGAATCCGCAGCGCTGCTTTCGCTCCAGATGATTCCGTCGTACGACTGCTGCAGGTACAGCGTGTGCAGGACGGAGACATCCAGGACAATTGAAACCTCGTAGGCGTATTTGTCCACCACGGTCCATCCGTCGTCGTTCTGCGCGTCGACCTGATATCTGTAGTACTCGACCTTGGGGTCGTTCTCGTACCATGTCCATGTGACGGTTCCCTCGTATGCGAAGACGCATGCGAGAACCGAGACAAGCATGACGATCACGGCTATCATTCTTTTCATCGCGACGTTCCTTCCTATCTCTCCCAGAGTCTCTCCGGGTAAATGCCCTGATTCGTCTTGAGGGCAAGGTTCTCCCTGACGGTCTCCCTGTCCTCCTTGTATGTCATTCCGAACCACTTCTCTGTGGTCGAGAAAACCCTGATCGTGCCGGCTCCCCTGTTGACCATCTCGCCCGCGCAGTTGGGAAGAAGGACTTCCGTCTTGGGCTCGGCGGCGTTGGCCCTGATGAAGCGGTCGAAATAGCCGTCCATGTACTCGAACGCCTTGGGGGTGAAACCGAAGAAGTTCATCGAGACCCATTCGTCGCCGGTCAGGTACACATCGCCCTCGGGAAGGTGCGATACGATCCTGTCGCCTTCGAACTCGATCTTCGTGTTCTCCCTCATCCCCTCCAGCAGTCCGTCGCGGACCTGGCAGACTCCGCGAGAGACGCTGCCCATGGGGCTCATCGTGTTCTTCAGGAGGTATCCGACCATGGCGTGGGCGGTGCTGTCGTTGTCCAGCGTGGCCAGGTAGCTTCCCAGGATCCCGTAGGCCTCGCGTCCGTAGAAGTCGTCTGCATTGATGACGGTGAACGGGGTCTTGATGGCGTCCTTGGCGCAAAGCAGGGCGTGCACGGTGCCCCAGGGCTTTGTCCTTCCGGCCGATGCCTCTATCTGCTCCTGGGTCAGAAGCGACTCATGGGTCTGGAAGACATACTCTGCGTCCATGTTGCGGGCGATCCTGTCGAAAAGCCTCTCGCGGAAATCCTTCTCGATGTCCGGTCTGATGATGAAGACGACCTTGCCGTATCCCGAGACCATAGCGTCGTAGACGCTGTAATCCAGAAGGGCCTCTCCGTGAAGTCCGACCGGATCGATCTGCTTTACCCCGCCGTAACGGGAACCGAGACCTGCAGCAAGCACCAACAATGACGGTTTCATATATACTCCTGAAATCCAATTTACTAGATTATCCTTCAAACTCGTCAATTATTCAACACGCTTGCCCGAAACTGATTAACTTTATATTCTTAACATGAATTCCAAACAGGTCCGGGTCCATAGCCCAATGGATAAGGCGCATCCCTCCGGAGGATGAAATGCGGGTTCGATTCCCGCTGGACCTATTTGGGGGAGAAGATAGCATGGAGAAAGTCATTCAGAAGTTCCTGACAGGCGAAAGGGCCCTGTTCAAGTCGCAGGGTCTGGACATCCGCGACACCATATTCGACGACGGCGAGTCGCCGCTGAAGGAAAGCTCGGACCTCGTCCTGTCCGGCTGCATGTTCAGGTGGAAATACCCCCTGTGGTACTGCACCAACGTATCGGTCACCGGAACCACGTGGTTCCCCATGGCCCGCGCAGGCGTCTGGTACACGAAGAACATCAGCGTCGAGAACTGCCAGATCGAGGCTCCCAAGAACTTCCGCCGCTGCGACGGAGTCATGCTGAAGGACGTCTCGTTCGCCAACGCCGCCGAGACCATGTGGACATGCACCAACGTGAAGCTGGACAACGTCACCATAGTCAACGGGGACTACTTCGCCATGAACAGCAGCAACATGGAGATCGACGGCCTTTCGCTGTACGGCAACTACTCCTTCGACGGAGGAAGGAACATCGTAATCCGCAACAGCAGGCTGTTGACCAAGGACGCCTTCTGGAACTCCGAGAACATCACCGTCTACGACTCGTTCATCTCGGGCGAGTACCTGGGCTGGAACTCGAAGAACCTCACGCTGGTCAACTGCACCATCGAGAGCCTTCAGGGCATGTGCTACATCGACAACCTCGTCATGAAGAACTGCCGCCTCATCAACACCACGCTGGCCTTCGAGTACTCCTCCGTGGACGCCGAGATCACCACGAAGATCGACAGCGTCTTCAACCCCACAAGCGGAACCATCAGGGCTCCGAAGATCGACAACCTGATAATCGAGCCGGACAAGATCGACCCGACGAAGACGAAGATTATCTGCACGGAAGAATGAGATGAAGTACGATTTCGACACCGTAACCGACAGGAAAGGCACAGACTCGTGCAAGTGGAACGTAAGGGACGGAGAGCTTCCCATGTGGGTGGCCGACATGGATTTCAAGGCCGCCCCGGAGATACTGCAGGCCCTCCGGAAGCGCCTTGACAACGGAATCTTCGGATATACCGATATTCCGGAACGATGGAACGATTCCTATGTGAACTGGTGGAAAACACGCCATGGTCTTGAAATCGAGCCATCGTCTCTGATCTTCTGCACCGGTGTCGTCCCCATCATCTCGAGCGTGGTGAGAAAGCTCACAACACCCAACGAGAACGTCCTGATCCAGACCCCGGTGTACAACATCTTCTTCAATTCCATAGTCAACAACGGCCGCAGGGTCCTGGAATCCCCTCTCGTCTACGGGGACGGGAGATACCGCATGGACTTCTCCGACCTGGAGAAGAAGCTTGCCGACCCGCAGACGACCCTCATGGTCCTGTGCAACCCGCAGAACCCCGCCGGAATAATCTGGAGCCGCGAGGACCTCTCCCGTGTCGGAGAGCTCTGCAAGAAGAACGGCGTCACGGTCCTTTCGGACGAGATCCACTGCGACATAACGGACCCGGGAGTCTCCTATGTTCCGTTCGCCTCCGTCTCGGAGACCTGCAGGAACATAAGCATCACCGCGATCGCCCCCACCAAGGCCTTCAACATCGCCGGCCTGCAGACGGCAGCCGCCATGGTTCCCGATGAGAAGCTCAGGCACAAGGTGCGCCGCGCCCTGAACACCGACGAGGTGGCCGAGCCCAACGCCTTCGCAATCGAGGCTACCGTCGCCGCCTTCGGATGCGGCGGACAATGGCTGGACGAGCTGCGTCAGTATGTCTTTGAGAACAAGCAGACCGTCATCAGGTTCGTAGAGGAGAGCATCCCCGCCCTGCGCGTGGTCCCCTCCCAGGCGACATACCTGCTGTGGCTGGACTGCAGCGCCTTCACCTCCGACTCAAAGGCCCTTGCAGCGGACATCAGGAGGAAGACGGGTCTGTTCCTTTCGGACGGACGTCAGTACGGCGAGAGCGGCCGCTGCTTTCTGCGCATGAACATCGCCTGCCCGCGCACACTGCTCCTGGACGGCCTGGACCGCCTGAAGAAAGCCCTTTCCTGATTACAGGAACAATCTCTTTATCAGCCTGTCGACAACCCTCATGTCCAAAGGATTGTCATTGTCCTCGAACGTGAACACAAGGTTCAACCCCTGGGTGTATCCGAGTTGTGAATAGACCGATTGTTTCCAGAAGAAGATTTTCCTGTATTTCGGATCATCCATTTTCCCGAAATGCTCCCACCTGTATGTCATTCTTGTCCTTTTGTTGAGCACTGTGAAGTCCGTGAAGATGCGCTTTGTCCCGTCGTAGACCAGAGGGAATTCATATCTGTAAGGTATGTGCGCATCAAACAGCCTGTCCGCTATCATCTGCTCGGACTTGGACCTGACCCTGTCTCCGCGTTTCGTGTAGTACACGGAATCGTCTTCATCGAACAATCCTCCGGTGTATTTCAGTTCCTGCCATTTCTCCGCATACTCGTCATCAGGAATGACATAAGGTTCAACAAGAATTCTCTTTCCCGGATTCATTTTCAAATAGGCATTCAACAGTGCGTTTTCATCACTATCCTTCAAGAACCGGACGATCCGTTTTTTTTCTTTCTCTGCCGTTTTGAGTATCTGTCCACAGTACTCCTTTTGAGCGAGCTGCTTTGCAAAGGCTCTCTCCCCTTTCGGCAAATACCTTCCCGAAGGGTCGGATTTATTATCTCTGACATAATACTGATAGTTTTTTCCACACTTGTTTTTCGCTGGAGATACTTTGAGATAACCATTGGGGAATTCAGGAAGCCGCTTCTTGATATCAGCAACAACTGAATCATAGTAATCCATCTTTTTTCTCAATGAATCGTAAAGCATCAAAAACCTCCCTTCAGCCAAAAAACGTATTATTTCCAATTTGGCCGTTCTTTTTCGAATTTGATTCAGCCAATTCAGTTCCAGTTTTTGTTTTTGGCCGATTTCTCCTTTTTGAAATCATTGAAACTCAGCCAATCTGGTACTAATGCTATTTTTTGGCTGACTTGTTTTCAGCCAAAATCACCAACAACCCGAAAACTGGCTGAATAGCACTAACACAGCCTTCAATCAGATAAACTCGCCGCTTTCCATCATCGACCTGTAGCCGTCGGATGAGAAGATTATGTGGTCCAGGACCTCTATGCCCAGGAGCATGCCGGCCTTGCGGATCCGGTGGGTGACCTCGAGGTCGTCGGACGATGGCTCCAGATTGCCCGACGGGTGATTGTGGGCCAGCACGATGGCCGTGGCCCTCTCCTTCAGCGGCTCGGCGAAGACCTCTCGGGGGTGGACGAGCGTGCGGTTGACCAGCCCAATCGTCACGACGTTGAGGCCGATCAGCTCATGGGCGCCGTTGAGCATGACCACGATCAGATGCTCCTGCTTGCGGCTGCCGAAGTGGCGAACTTCGGAGAAGACGGCGGCAGGGTCCTTGAGAGACCTGTTGCCCGCTGCGGTGAAGCGGCGTCCCAGTTCCAGGCAGGCGCAGACGCCGGCGGCCTTGGCGGGACCCAGACCGGGCACCTTGCGCAGATCCGATTCCGTGATGTTCTTTGCGCCGCGCGAGCAGATCATGTCCAGGATGTCCTCGGCGATGTCCTGGACGGGGCGAAGCGAGTTTCCGCTGCGGAGGATGATGCACAGAAGCTCGAGGTCGGAAAGCCCTGCCGAGCCGACCTGCTGAAGGCGCTCGCGGGGACGGGAATCCGACGGCATTTCCTTGATGGACCTGAAATCGATGTTCTTGTAAGAGTACTTCATGCCTCCCCATACAGGAAAAAAGCGGTTTCCATTGAAGAAAACCGCCTCTTTTGAGAAAAAACTTTGAAAAATTTCCGGCTCAGAGCCTGTCGGCCATGTCCAGGATCAGGCGCTCGGTGTCCTTCCAGCCGATGCAGGGGTCGGTAATGGACTTGCCGTAGATGCCGTCGCCGACATGCTGCGAGCCCTCCTCTATGTAGCTTTCGACCATGAAGCCCTTCAGAAGGCGCTTTATCCTGGCGTTGTGGCGAGCAGAGGCCAGGACCTCGTTGATGATCCTGGGCTGCTCGAGCGGCCGCTTGTTGGAGTTGGAGTGGTTCGTGTCGATTATCACGCCGGGATTGGCGAGGGTTGCGGCATCGTAGAAATCGCACAGGAGCATGAGGTCCTCGTAGTGGTAGTTCGGATGGTTGTTGCCGTGCTTGTCCGTGTAGCCGCGAAGGATCGCATGGGTGTGCGGATTGCCGTGCGAGTGGGCCTCCCAGCCGCGGTAGATGAAGGTGTGCGGGCTCTGGGCGGCTATGATGGCGTTCAGCATGACATGGAAGTCTCCGCTGGTGGGGTTCTTCATTCCCACGGGGACCTCGATTCCGCTGGCCGTCAGCCTGTGCTGCTGGTTCTCGACCGAGCGCGCTCCGACTGCGACATAGCCCAGGATGTCGTCAAGGTACTTGTAGTTCTCGGGATAGAGCATCTCGTCTGCCACGATGAAACCTGTCTGCTCCACGGCGCGCATGTGCATGTGCCTCGTGGCAAGGATGCCCTTGTACAGGTCGGGCTTGCCCGAGGGGTCGGGCTGGTGCAGAAGGCCCTCGTAGCCCATGCCTGTGGTGCGCGGCTTGTTGGTGTAGATTCGCGGCACGATGAGGATCTTGTCCTTCACCTTCTCCTGCACCGGAACGAGACGGCCGATGTAATCCAGCACGGCATCCTCGTTGTCCGCCGAGCAGGGTCCGATGATGAGGACCAGCTTGTCTGACTTGCCTTCGAAGACGGAGATGAGCTCGGCGCGTCTTTCGCGCACTGTCTGTTCGACCTTCGTCGTGACCGGGAACTGCTGCTTCACCTCTGCGGGAATAGTCAGCTTCCTGTAGAAATCCATGTTCATATCAATCTCCCTCCCCTGAAGGAATGCCTTCTAATTCAAGTTCCGCCCCGAGCTGCGCAAGGCGCCCGAAGAAATCCGGAAAGCTCTTGTTCACCGCGCATGCTCCGTCGATCGTCCCTCCGGTCTGCAGAAGCAGCACCGTAAGCGCCATGACTATGCGGTGGTCGTTGTGGCCCTCCAGCGCAAGCACGGGCTTCTGAAGATCCCCTCCGAAGACCGTGATGCAATCGTCACCGGCCTGCGTGCTGATTCCGAACTTCTCAAGCTCTGCGCACATCGCCTCGCCGCGGTCGCTTTCCTTTATCTTCAATCTGTCGGTTCCCGTGAAACGTCCCCCGTGATGGCCGGCGGCCACCGCGAAGAGAACCGGCCCCAGGTCCGGACATGCGCTTATGTCGATGGCTGCAAACCCGTCCATCAGGGCATGGAAGAAAGCGGTGCATTCCCTGTCGCCCTGAAGACTGTCGGAATCGAGGCCATCGACCTCTATGCCGCTTCCGAAGGTGTCCATGGCAAGGAAGAAGGCGGCGTTGGACCAGTCCCCTTCCACGCGGACGTCGAACGGCCTGTACTTCTGGGTTCCGGGGACGATGATTTCGCTGTCGCTTTCCCAGCGGGCTTCGATTCCGGCCTGCGAGAGGGCGCAGAGCGTCATGTCTATGTACGGACGGCTCTCGATGGCGCCTGTGATGACTATCCGGCTGTCGCCATCAAGCAAGGGCAGCGCGAAAAGAAGCCCCGAGACGAACTGGCTGCTGATGTCCCCGGGTATCTCGAAGGTCCCGGGCTTCAGGGTGCCGTAGACGGTGATTTCGGTCTCCGTCCTGTCGAAGACCATGCCGGTCCTTTCGAACAGGTCCTCGTAGACGGAAAGCGGTCTGGACAGCAGGGTGCGGCTTCCGGTGAACACTGCCGAACTGCCCAGAAGGAGAGCCGGCGGAATCATGAAGCGCAGCGTGCTGCCGCTTTCGTTGCAGTCGAACCGTCTGGTCACGCCCGCGTTCTCTGCGGGAAGGCCGGCCCCCTGCACGACTGCCTTTCCGTCGGATATGTCTATCCTGGCGCCCAGGCTCTCGCAGCACGCGATCGTGGCGCGGATGTCTTCCGAAAGGTCGATGTTGTCTATGGTGCTCGTCCCCTCTGCGAGCGAGGCGCAGACAAGATGCCTGTGGGCCATGCTCTTCGAAGGAGGAGCGGTGATTGAGCCGCGAAGCCTGGAAGGCCGGACCGTCACTCTGTCATGCTTCATTGTCCATTGCCTCCGCTATGCGTGCGGCGACTTTCTCCGCATCGTCTTCTCCCACGGCGACCCTGCAGTCGCAGGTGGCGCAGTACACCGGGTATCTGTCCCTGTGCACCGCGGCGAGTTTCTCGAATGAATCAGAAAGAGGTCTGTCCTCCGAAGGGGCTATTCCATCCAGGCTGCGGTCCAGGAAGAAGACCCGACCGTTGCCCTTGAGGTATGTCACGTTGTCCTTTCTGAGGACTGCGCCTCCGCCTGTGGATATGACCGTGTTTCCGAAAGCTCCTGCGGTTCGCACAGCCTGCGCCTCGATCTCGCGGAAGGCGCTTTCCCCGTCTTCCCTGATGATCTGCGAGGGATGCCTTCCGGTCATCTGTTCAATCAGGGCGTCCGTGTCGGCGAAGTCCATGCCCAGCTTTCCGGCAAGGAGACGGCCGACTGTGGTCTTTCCGCTTCCGGGCATGCCGGTGAGGACTACGTTGCGCTTCTTTCCCAGTATTCTGTTGTAGATCGCATCCGCGGCGGACATGTCGGTTTCAGTATCCCTGAACAGGGCAGATGCCGCCACCGCCTGGCAGACGAGCATGTAAAGCCCTCCGCAGGCCCTGATTCCCCTCTCCTGCGCCTCCTGCACGAGACGGGTGCGAATCGGGTTGTAGATCACATCCACCACGGCCTCGAGCCCTGCAAACGGCTCCAGCGAGATCGCGGACGAGAGGTTGTCCGGATACATGCCGCAGGGCGTGGCGTTTATGATGACCTGAGCATCTGCATGGACCGTGCGGGCCTCCTCGTAGGAGACGGTGCCCGGACGGCTGCTGCGTCCTGCGACCATTATCTGCCGCGCCCCGAGGTCCTTTGCGACGGCGGTTGCAGTCCTGCTGGTTCCTCCGGAGCCCAGGATCAGGACCTTGCGTCCTTCAAGGTCGATATTGTTGTGAAGGATCAGGCTCCTCAGGCCGGTGAAATCGGTGTTGTATCCCGCAAGCCTTCCGCCGCGGTTCACTATTGTGTTCACCGCCCCGATCTCCCGTGCGGCGTCATCCATCTCATCGAGATACGGAATGACATCCTGCTTGTACGGTATGGTCACGTTGATTCCCAGAAAGTCCTTCCCCTTCATGAAGGCGTCCAGACCCTCGCGGGGAATCTCCTTCAGGACATAGTCGTACCCGCCTATCATGGCGTGGACTTCCGAGGAGTAGCTGTGTCCGAGTTTCCCACCGATCAGGCCGTATTGCATGAAGACTCACTTCCTTCCGTAGAACCAGTCCGCTCCGTAGCGGCCGGCGAGGATGTCGTAGAGCACAAGGGCGGTGACGCTGTCCACCACGACCCTCGCCCTGTGGATGATGGCAGGATCATGCCTTCCCGAAAGGGAAAGCTCCGTGTTCTCACCGGTTGAGAAATCCACTGTCTCCTGCGTCCTGAAGATGGAAGGCGTGGGTTTGACGGCGCATCTGAAGACGACCGGCATTCCGTTCGTGATTCCGCCGTTGATGCCCCCGTTGTTGTTGGTGGTCGTGAAAATCCGGCCTTTGTCACTTCTCAGGGCATCGTTGAACTCGCTTCCCCTTCCGTTGACCAGGTCGAATCCGGCTCCGAACTGCACTCCCTTGACCGACGGAATGCTGAACAGGGCATGCGAGAGAAGGCTCTCCACGCTGTCGAACCAGGGCTCGCCCAGACCTGCAGGCAGACCCAGCACGGCCGTCTCCAGGACGCCTCCGGTGCTGTCGCCTTCGTCTGCGGCCTTGATTATCTCCTCTCGCATCTTCTTTCCGGCTTCTTCGGAGATGACGGCGAATGACTTTACGTTCATGTCTTTTATCTGGCTCTCAAGCTTCCCGGTCTCCGATGAGAAAGGCTCGTCGGAGATTCCGGCGCATGAGCTGATGTGCGATCCGATGATGATGCCCTTTTCCTTAAGGGCAGGGATGACGAGAGCACCTGCGGCGACAAGGGCCGCGGTCAGGCGTCCGCTGAAATGTCCGCCTCCCCTGTAGTCCTGGAAGCCGTGGTACTTGCACTGGGCCGAATAGTCCGCATGGCCGGGTCTGGCAACATGCGCAAGTGCCGAATAGTCGGCGCTGTTGACTGACTTGTTGGGAATGATTATGCAGAGCGGGGTTCCGGTGGTGAAGCCTTCGTACACTCCGCTTACTATCTGATATTGGTCTTCCTCCACCCTGGCGGTGGAGATGGCGCCTGAGGGCCTTCTGAGGTCCAGCTGCGCCCTGATGAAGGAGTCGTCGACCCTGATTCCGGGAGCAAGCCCGTCGAGGACGACACCGGTGCACTGTCCGTGGCTCTCGCCGAACAGCGTGACGGTCATGGAGTTTCCGAAAGAGTTCTTCATAATCAGTCCTCCTCTATCAGATCGAGCAGAGCGGCAAGTTCTTCAACCGTCATGTCTTTCATCCCGAATGTTCCGGGCGCAGTGACGTGGACCGTCTTTATGGTTCTTCCTGCCTTCTTCTTGTCATGGCCTATGGCCTCGAGGACCCTGTCCCTGTCGAAGCGGCATCTGACCGGAAGGCCGAGCTTCTCCAGGCACTTGAGCAGGTCTTTCCGGACAGAAGGCGCGCACATGGGGATCATTCCCAGGGCGACGCATTCGCCGTGAAGCAGCTCCCCTCCGCAGGCGGCCTCGATTCCGTGGCCTATGGTGTGCCCGAAGTTCAGCACCCTTCTCAGGCCGCTTTCGAACTGGTCCTTCTCCACCACGCCCTTCTTGATCTCAAGCGACTTCTCTATGACCGTGTCGATCTCCCCGAGCGGGTCGCCTTCCAGAAAAAGCCGGAACAGGGACGCGTCGCTTGTCAGCGCCATCTTAAGCGCCTCGGCAAGCCCGTTGGAGACCTGCCTGGCGGGCAGGGTCAGAAGCACGTCCGGGTCTATGAGGACTTTGTCGGGTTGGTTGAAAGTACCGACGACGTTCTTCACTCCGCCGAGGTTCACGGCGGTCTTACCGCCTATCGAGGAATCGACCTGCGAGAGAACGGTGGTGGGTATGTTGTAGAATGAGATGCCACGCATGTAGCACGAGGCTGCGAATCCGGCCAGGTCGCCGGCAACTCCGCCTCCGACTGCAACGACACAGTCGCCGCGCGAGAAGCCCATGTCCAGCATGAACGAAAGCAGGTGTCCGTAGGTCTCGAGGTTCTTGCTCTCCTCCCCGCTTGGGAAGACGAACAGATGGCCCTCTGCGGCCTGTGAAAGTACTTTCTGCTGGTATTCTTCGGGGACGCCGTCATCCGAGACGACCATGACCTTGCGGTCCAGGTTCAGATGAGAGGCGCAGGAACCCAGGATCCCTCGCCCGATCACGATGTCGTAGCTGTCCGCGCCGAGATTCATCCTTATGGTTCCCATTCATTCCTCCATGCTGTCAGATGGAAATGTCGCCCAGATAATGGCCAAGGATCTTGACCTCCTCGCAGATGCCTTCGAGCTTCGAGACCAGGGCCTTTCCCTCATCGGTCAGGAGCGAGCCTTCGCCCTCGACGTAGAAGTAGTACTTCCAGGGGATGTCACCGACCGGACGGCTCTGCAGCGACCTGAGGTTGATTCCCGCGTCGCTGAACGCGGAGACCGCGGCGGCGAGGGCTCCCGGCACGTCCCTTACCGTGAACATCATCTGGAAGAGGCTGCCGGACCCGGCGGGGATCTCGTCGTTCTTCACCGTGGAGAAGACGGCAAAGCGCGTGGTGTTGGTGGAAGCCTGGTTGATGCCCTTCTGAAGGACCTCCAGGCCGTAGATGGCGGCGCTCTCCTCGCTGGCGATTGCAGCCACGGATTTGTCTCCCAGGGCTGCGACTTCCTTCGCCGCGACCGCCGTGTTGACGACGGCCTGGATCTGGAAGCCCTTCTCCCTGATGAAGGTCATGCACTGGTCAAGCGCCTGCTGGTGGCTGACGACCTTCCTGACATCGGAAAGGGCCGCACCTTTGACGCCCAGAAGCGCCTGGGAGACCTTGAGGCTGTACATGCCGTTGATGAAAAGCGGCCCGCCGTGCATGAGGTCGAAGACCTGGCTCACGTTGCCGGCGTAGCTGTTCTCCACCGGCAGGACGGCGAAATCGCACTCTCCGGCGACCACCGCCCCGTAGGCCTTCGGGAAATCGGGATAATTGACGAACACGCCCTTGGGGAAGATCCTGCGGGCGGCTATGGACGCCCATGCGCCCTCGATGCCGCAGTAGGCGATGCGGCTGCCGCTGATTATCCTGTGCTGGAATTTCTTGGAAACCGAGATCATCGCCCGTAGGAAATCAAGGTAGTAGGCCCTGTAGTCCGGGTTCTTTATATGAGAGACTTCCCTCTCCAGGATCTCCTGCTCGCGCGCGGCGTCGAACACCTGGAGGCCGTACTGCTTCTTGTAGAGCGCTATGGCCTCCGCGATGTCCATCCGGCGTTCGAACAGTTCCGCCATGCGGGCGTCGATCCCGTCGATCTCCTCCCTGTTCTTCTCGAGTTCCGTCATGGATGTCAGTCCTTCTTCTCCTCGACGACCTCGGCCTCCGTCTCCACGGCTCCGTCATCGGTCTTCTTCGTCTTGCGGATGATTGCGATGACGGCACCTGCGATGAAGAGCGCGCCGATGACGATGAAGGCGATGGCGAGGATCTTGACGATGGTCACTAGGGTGTCGACCGGCTTGAAGAACAGGATGATGGCAATCAGGAGGGTGATGACTCCCTCGACGATGAAGCGGTTCCTCTTCTCATCGGCGCCGAACTTGCCTGCGACGACTGCGTTCTGGAACGCCACGACGGCGGAGAACACAAGGCCTGCGGCGAAGATCCAGACCATGACGGTCAGGGCTTCCTCTGCGGCGAAGATGGCGACCAGGACGGCCGCAAGACCGATGACACAGGATTCGACGGCCTTGATGGTCGTCAGGGTCTTGGTCGTGTCCGTGTACTTGAACTTGGAGAGCATGACCAGGGTGTAGATGCCGTCATAGAGGGCACCGATACCGGCTGCGATCATGATGATCTTGAGAAAAGATCCCGCGTTGTTCATGAGAAGAACGCCGATGATGATGGCGATCGCTCCAGCGATGACCATCTTGATTGCGCTCTTGATGTAGTCCTTCATAGTTTTCCCCTTTTATGAGTTAAGAAATCACTCCGTTACGATGGCGTATGTCTCGACCTCGAAGATCAGGAGCTGGTTTCCGCCGCTTCCGTCCAGGTCGTATGTTCCGTATCCGAGGTCCGGATGGATGTAGAAGATGTAGTGCGAACCCATGGGCATGAGCATGACGCCTTCTGCGAAACCTTCGATGACGCCGTCCAGCGGGAATGTCGAGTGCTCGCCGCGCTCATAGGAGCTGTCGAGTATCTCGCCGTTCAGCAGGGTCAGCTCGTAATCGAGTTCGACGCTGTCCGTCCTGGATGCCTTCGCACCGGTTCCCTGCTGCAGGACGATGTACTGCAGACCGGACTCGGTGGTCTTGACCGCTTCCTTCTTGGCGTTCTCTGCGAGGAAGGACTCGGCTCTCTCAAGGTTCTCCACGGAGAGCTTCTCGGACCACTGTGTTGCGTATTCGGCGAGAATGGCGTTCATGTCGTCCATCGTGTAGAGGAACTCGTCCCTGATGGTGTCCTCGATTCCCATCTTTCCGAGCTCGGAGTCCATCTCATAGTAGATGTACTGCTTGTAGTATTCGAAATAGGTCTCGGCATAGTCGTCGCCGAAGGTGACGCAGCAGTAGACTCCCATGACGTAGCTGAACTTCTCGGCCAGCGTGGTCGGGACCCTTGTTCCTGCGGCAGGAGTATAGGTCGGAACCTCTTCCTCTTCCGCGGCTGCGGCTGCACTTTCCGTCGTGGCAGCAGTTTCCGTCGTGGCGGCGGCCTGTGCCGTGGATGCGGCGGTGTCTGTCGTGGCAGCCGGTGCGGCGGTTGTTGTCGTATCCGTTGTCGCAGCCGGTGCGGCGGTTGTTGTCGTATCCGTTGTCGCAGCCGGTGCGGCGGCCTGTGTCGTCGCAGCAGCGGTTGTCGTTGCGGTTGTTGCGGTTGTGGTCGTTGCGGCCGGTGCGGTCTCCTGCTTCTTGGCGCATGAGACTGCGGACATGGCGACAACTGCGAGAATCAGCATTATCACTGTAAGTTTTCTCATATCAATTCCCCATATATAAGCAAAGTGCTTGAATTCTATCTCCTATGCCTGCGGCTTTCAATCGAGACCAGGGAAAGCACACACAGACTACACAGAACAACGCCGGCGAATGCTCCGGCGGCGTCGAAGGCGAGGTCCATGACCTCGAAGTTCCTGCCGAACCTGGGCTGGCAGAGCTCGATGGCGTATCCGCATACGGACGCCAGGAGGAAGGCTCCTGCCATGGGCAGGACGTTGCGGCGGAAGTATGCGTTGTGCGAGAACGAGCAGAAGCTCAGGAAAAAAAGGAAGGACAGGGCCATGTATGCCAGGAAATGCCCGCCCTTGTCCTTTCCGGCGATGAAGTCGGGAATGTTCACGTTCCCGGCGAAGGAAAGGTAGACGATGGCGCCCAGACAGACAACGCTCAAGATGAATCCGATTGTCCTCAATGCCCTTGCCATAGATCCCCCTGTGCTGCACCCAGCGCCTTCATCTCCTTCTCAAGGATTCCGAGGAACCTGTTCTTGTCGGGAAAGAGCCTGGGACTTGCAAGCCTATGCTTGGGAGTTTCGCACATTAGGCGCTCAATTACAATATCGGATGGTATTCTTCTCAGTAAGTATATGGTGTTCGAGACGTGCCTTGTCAGGCTCGGGGCCGTGGCCTCTCCGTCGAGGAACCGGTCGTACAGCTCCGTTCCCGCCGCGATGTTCAGATTGTGGATCTTCAGCGCGTCCGGGTGGACGGCGTTTATGACAGCAATCGTCTCATCCAGCTCCGCCTTCCCCTCTCCGGGGAAACCGGTGAGGACGTGGACGCAGAGTGAAAGCCCGCGTGCCTTGACCTTTTCTGCCGCCCGGATGAAACATGCAACATCATGTCCGCGCTTCATGGACCTGAGGATGCTGTCGCTTCCGCTCTGAAGCCCCAGCTCCACGCAGACCTCCGGACATGCGTCCCTGCAGGAGGCCAGGAGGTCGAGCCTTCCGTCATCCAGACAGTCGGGTCTGGTGGAGACTATGAAGCTCTCCCAGGTGTATGCGCCAAGGATGAAACCGTAGAGTTTCTTCAGTTCTTCAACCGGCGCGAATGTGTTGGAAAAAGACTGCAGGTAGGCTGCGAAATGCTCTGCCTTGTATCTTTGCCTCAGGAAAGAGATGCCTCTCTCTATCTGGTTCATGATGTCCTGTTCTTCGTATACCAGCGGTTTTTTCTGGATATCGTTGCTGTTGCAGGACATTGTATCTATATCGCTTACGAATCCGCTGTCACGGCCGAAGGAGCTCTCGCCCTTCCTCTGGTAGGCCGCGCGAGCCCCCAGGCTGTCGCAGTAGACGCAGCCCTGTCCGCCATTCGAAAGCCTGTTCGGACAGGTGAAGCCGGCGTCGATTCCGACCCTGTAGATGCGGTGGCCGTGCTTTTCCATGAGGCTGGCCGAATATGAGTTGTAGGGACAGGACATATCAAATAAACCGGGCGGAGAGGATCCAGCGGTTGCCGTTGACGAAGGACCTGAAGTCCAGCTCCTTCTTGGCCGGAAGCTGCAGTCCCGTGATCCAGAGGATTCCGTCGGCGCAGGCCACGCCTATGCCGCGGTCCTTGCGGAAGTCGACCACAGTGCCGGGAGCAGCGTCGGTCTTGTCCGGGTCCGCGATGTAGGAGAAACCTCCCCAGACGCCTGTGATCGCCATGACGTTTCCGCTCGCATTCGCCCAGGCCTTGGGCCAGGGATAGCAGGCGCGGATCAGGCAGTGCACTTCCCTCACCGTCCCGGAGAAAAAGAGGTCGCCCGTCTCCCTTTCGATCATGCTGCAGTAGGAGACCTCTCCGCTCTGCGGGACGGGCTTTGCCTTTCCTTCCACTATCTCCGAAAGAAGACCGGGGACGAACTCCGCGGCCCGCTGTGCGATAATTTCGCCAAGGCTCTGCGTGGTCTCCGTTCCCGCAAGCGGGATGACCGTCTTGCCCCAGATATCGCCCTCGTCCATTCCGAGACCAAGCGACTGGAAGGAGATGGTGGCCTGCTCGAGACCGTTCATGATGGTGTACTGGATGGGCGAAGGTCCGCGGAAGACCGGGAGGTCAGAAGGATGCACGTTGAACTTCCCGTTGGGAAAAAGATCCAGGAAACGGGGCCCGAAGATTCTTCCGAAGGCGAAGGAAACAAGCGTATCGGCGCCGAGCGCTCTGACGGCCGCTCGTGCTTCGGTGCGGATGCTGTCGAACTGCAGGACGGGCAAGCCAAGCTCCAGGGCGGCGGACTTCACAGGGG
>JAGABK010000106.1 GCA_017614625.1 Spirochaetales bacterium | reverse complement strand
GTCCTGAGCTTGAACTCGATGGATGTTCCCTCCGGCTTGATGCTGATCTTGTCCTCGGAATCCTCGAAGACGATGTTCGTCTCGGGAAGGTTCTTTATGATGTTGAGGAACTTGTCGCACACGACAGTGGTGCTTCCGTCGGCAATTCCTTCGACAGTCATCTCGGAGACATAGCTCATCTTCTGGTCCGTTGCCTTGACGGTGAGGTTGTTCCCTGCGAGCACCAGACATACGTTCGCGTATACGGCGAGGGTGTTCCTCTGTGATGTGAAGTCCAGTGCGTTGGACAGTTCCTTGAGTATGGCGTTCTTCTGGCAGATGAATTTCATATGCTTCTCCTGTAATTATTCAGTTAAGTTCATATATTCGTCATAACAATAGTAGCACAAAAGATGTTCATAGGCCAGCAAATGTTTATGCCGTTGGACGATATTCGGAAGGAAAAAAACACAATCCTGTCAGCATCCTGTTCATAACTTCCGACAGATTTTCCGATGAACATGAATAAGACAGATTGATGAGGGAAATACACAGGATATGAACAGGAAAATTCTTACTTCTTCCTCGATTCGAGCCTGATCTGAGTCTCAAGCTTGTCGATCAGCGAGTTGATCTCCTTCTCGCTGGACTTGAGCCTGGCCTCCATCTTCTGGACGTTGTACATGACCGTCGTGTGGTTCTTTCCGCCGAACTCGTACCCGATCTCCGTGGTGGAGAAGTCCGTGAGCTTCCTGGCAAGGTACATGGCGATCTGCCTGGGCAGCACCACCGACTGGTTCTTGTTCTTTCCCTTGATGTCCGCAGGCGGCACGTTGAAGTACGCCGACACAGTCTTTATTATCAGGTCTATCGAGATTCCGCTCGTGTCGTTGTTCGAACTGATTATGTGCCTCAGCTGCTCCTTGGCAGTCTCCAGGGAGATGTCCTTGTGAAGCAGCTCGCTGTAGGCGATGAGCTTTGTAAGGCAGGATTCCAAAGCCCTGACGTTGCTTGAGATGTTGGAGGCTATATAGTCCAGGACCTCGTTGCTCAGCACCACTCCCCTGTCCTCGCACTTCTTCCTCAGGATTGCCATCCTCGTCTCGTAGTCCGGAGGAAGAAGGTCTATGTTCAGACCTCTCTCGAACCTGCTCCTGAGCCTGTCTGAGATGTCCTTGAGCTCCTCCACCGGGCGGTCGCATGTGAACACGATCTGGCGTCCCGTCTCGTACAGGTCGTTGAACGTGTTGAACAGCTCCTGCTGCACGCCGGCCTTTCCCTGGAGGAAGTGGATGTCGTCTATGAGAAGGACGGAAACCTTTCTGTATTTGTTCTTGAACTGCTGCGGATTCTTGTCGTTGAGGGACTGTATGAACTCGTTCGTGAAGTTCTCGGCCGTCACATAGGAGACCTTGAGCTTGGTGTTCTGCCTGATGTAGTTTCCTATGCTCTGGATCAGATGGGTCTTTCCGAGACCTACTCCTCCGTACAGGAGACAGGGGTTGTATGCCGATCCCGGGTTCTTCGCTATGGCCATGCAGGCGCTGTACGCGAAGCTGCTGTTGTCACCTGCGATGAAGGATTCGAAGGTGTAAGCAGGGTTGAACATCAGGTCGTCCTGGGACGGTTTCGAGGGCTTTGAAGGCTTCTGCTCTGCAGGCTGATTCGATGGCTCAGTTTTAACAGATTGCTGTGTTTTTTTGACATTCTGCGGATTCTGGGCACTCTTATTGATCTCGAATTCAATCGTGTACTGCTGTCCTCCGAGCTCGCTCAGGGTGTTCTCCAGAAGGTCCCTGAACTGCTGCTCGAACCTGTCGCGGACGAAAGCCGAGGGAACATAGAGGGTCACTTTTCCGTCTTTCTCGGACCCGAACGAAAGCCTGGAGAACCAGGATGCGTACTCGTTCTCCGGAATGGATTCCTTTATCTGTGAAAGTGTCGTGATCCAAAGCTCTTCGTTCATTTCATGTCCCTCGTGCAGATAAGTTTATAGTGTAGGGCACGCGTTTTCAAGGTGTGAAAAAAACTGATTTTTCATTCCGCGGTTTATTGTGCATTTTTACTTAATATTATATATTATTACTGTTTTAATCTTTAAATATAAGGGAATTATATTTTATGAACGACGAAAACATCAATGAACAGGAGATGAACGACCTCGCCCACACCTCCGCCGAGTACACCGGAGAGAACATCCAGGTCCTCAAAGGTCTCGAGGCTGTGCGTGTCAGACCGGGCATGTACATCGGTTCGACCGGTCCGGACGGTCTCCATCATCTGGTCTATGAGGTTGTCGACAACTCCATAGACGAAGCGGTTGCCGGTTTCTGCGACACCATCAGGATCACGATAGAGAAAGGAAACTACGTGACCGTCGAGGACAACGGCCGCGGAATTCCCGTCGACATCCATCCCACCGAAGGAATCAGCACCCTTGAGGTCGCCCTTTGCCACCTGCATGCCGGAGGAAAATTCAACGGCGGAGCCTATAAGGTCTCCGGAGGTCTCCACGGAGTCGGAGTCAGCGTCGTCAACGCACTCTCCGACCATCTGGTCGCCACCGTCCACAGAGAGCCCGACATGTACATGCAGGAATACCATTACGGAGATCCTGTGGCCCCCGTCAGCAAGGTCGGAAGCACGGACAAGACCGGAACTACCATCAAGTTCCATCCCGACACCTCCATCATGGAGACGGACAACTTCAATTTCGGCATCCTCTGCGAGAGATTCAGGGAGCTTGCGTTCCTGAACAAGGGCGTTACGATCACTGCGATCGACAACCGCGAGGAGAATCCCGAGGAGAAGGTCTTCCACTTCGAAGGCGGAATCAAGGACTTCGTCTCATACATCAACGAGAACAAGAAGGTCATCCCCGAAGGAACGGAGCCCATCTACTTCTCCGGTGAAAGGGCCAACGACAACGGAGCAGCGATCGTCGAGTTCTCCCTGCAGTACAACGACAGGTTCGACGAGAACCTCCACTCCTTCGCGAACAACATCAACACACGCGAAGGCGGAAAGCACCTTATAGGTTTCACGAGCGGACTTGTGGCTGCGTTCAAGAACCAGCTTCAGATCCATATGAAGGAGCTTACCGGAAAGAACAAGAACGCAGAGGCCTTCTTCGAGTCCGACGATTTCAAGGAAGGCTTCAATTCCGATGTCCGCGAGGGTCTGAGCGCTGTCGTCTCGGTCAAGATCACGAACCCGCAGTTCGAGGGACAGACCAAGATGAAGCTCGGAAACTCCTACGTCCAGGGCATCGTATACAGCTTCGTCTACCAGAAGCTGAACGACTATTTCGACGAGCATCCCGACCAGATACTGGTCCTCCTCGAGAAGACCGTCGCCTCCTCCAAGGCGAGGATCGCAGCCAAGAAGGCACGCGAGAACGCCCGTAAAAAGGGTTCGGTCAGCCTCCCCGGTAAACTTGCACCCTGCACGGAAAAAGACCCCGCACAGTGCGAAATTTTCATCGTCGAGGGAGATTCGGCAGGCGGAAGCGCCAAGCAGGGACGCGACAGACGCATCCAGGCCATCCTTCCTCTGTGGGGAAAGATGCTCAACGTAGAGAAGACCCGTGAGGACAAGGTCGAGGGCAACGACAAGCTCCAGCCGGTCATCGATTCCATCGGCGCGGGCCTCGGAGCCAACTTCGACGTGACCAAGGCGCGCTACCACAAGGTCATCATCATGGCCGATGCCGATGTCGACGGATCGCATATCAGAACCCTTCTGCTTACGTTCTTCTTCAGATACATGAGGCCTCTGATTGACGCCGGATACGTGTATTTCGCCATGCCGCCGCTCTACAAGGTCACGATCAAGGGAAAGGACTACTACGCGTTCAACGACGAAGACAAGGCCAAGATCCTCTCGGACCACAACGAGGACGAGAACGATTCGAAGAACGTGAAGATCCAGCGCTACAAAGGTCTCGGTGAAATGAACCCGGAGCAGCTCTGGGAGACTACGATGAACCCGGAGACGAGATTCATCGGAAAGATCAGCCTTTCCGACGCGGTCGAGGCAGACCACGTGTTCTCCATGCTCATGGGCGAGGACGTCGAACCCAGACGTATCTTCATTGAACAGAACGCAACCTATGCGCAGATCGATGCCTGACGGGAGGAAGTGAGATGGAAGAAGAAAAGAAAGACAGAG